>NZ_RYDO01000001.1:181512-451222 GCF_003984855.1 Flavobacterium sp. GSP6 | reverse complement strand
AATGAGCCCGACACAATATCGGGCTCATTATTATCAAAATTAATTATAAATTTGTCTAAACTTTTGGGTGCAGTCTATTTTTAGACAGCCTTTATTATTTTTAATAAGATCCTAAACACAAACTGATCAAGAACAGCTACTACTTCTTAGCCGACAAATACACGCCGATTAAAATAATAAACGCACCAAAAAACTGAACTGGCGTTAGCATTTCATTATCCAATAATCCCCAGCAAAAAGCAACTACGGGAATCAAATACGTTACCGAAGTAGCGAAAACCGGCGATGACATCTGGATCAATTTAAAGAACAGAATATTCGCAATTCCAGTTCCTACCACACCTAAAACCATTATAAACAAAATTGATTCCTGCACTTTCACATCATGTACCACTTCAAAAAAACCGGAGAAAAACAAGATAATGAATGCCGGAAAAAACAATACCATAAAATTCCCGGTAGTAATACTCAGCGGACTCAAATCATGCAAATATTTTTTGATTAAATTGACATTGACTGCGTAACATATCGAAGCTATTAAAACCAAAATAGCATAATAATAATTTTGTTCCGGATGATGCATGGCGCCGTTCAAAATCAACAAGGCGCTTCCTAATAAACCAATTAGAATTCCAAAAATTTGATTTCTTTTGAACTGCAGTCCAAAAACCAAAGCGCCAAGAATCAGCGTATTCAAAGGGGTCAGGGAATTCAAAATAGAACTCACGGAACTATCAATTTCAGTCTGTGCAATTGCAAACAAGTAAGCGGGTATAAATGTCCCGAATAAAGATGTTAAAGCAATGTATTTCCATTTAAATACTGGGATTTTAGACAAACTTTTGAACCCTATTAATATTAAAAAAACAGCTGCAAAAATAATTCGCAACGATCCCAATTGTAACGCTGTCAAACCTATTAATCCTTTTTTTATCAGTATAAAGGAACTTCCCCAAACCAAGGCAAGAACCAACAAATACACCCATTTTAACTGCTTCGATTCCATAAAAATAATTTTGCCCAAAATTGTAATTATTTTATGAATTAGTCCTTCTTTTTTTAATTAATTTTGTAATTCATAAAAAAGTAGTTAATCTTCAAAATATACATTATAATGAATTTCAAAAAATCAATCGCAACACTGGTACTTACATGTCTTTTATTTGTAGGTTGCAAAGAAAAAGAAACAGACATAGCTTCAAAAGAAACGGCTGAAACAACTGCTCCAAAAGTTAAAAAGGAAATTGCAGCTGCTAATCTTCAAACAGCGAGTTTCTCTGTAGAAGGAATGACGTGCGCAGTAGGCTGCGCCAAAACGATTCAAGAAGATCTAACCGCACAGGATGGTGTTCAAAAAGCAACAGTAGATTTTGATACTAAAATGGCCACTGTAACTTTTGACAAAACAGTTCAAACACCAGAAAAATTGACAACAGTGGTTGAAGCCGCTGCTGATGGCAAAACATACAAGGTTTCTAAAATGAAGTCCTAAATAGAACTTTACCTTTATCGCAACAAAACATTCTCTTTACGGGGATGTTTTTTTTTGAACCACACAAGGATGTTGAAGGTCATTAAAAAAAGCGTACAGTTAGTGTTAACAGGCTAATTTAAACTTAAAAGCCTTATTTATTCTAAAAAGAGTATTGCTTATTTTGTACTATTCCGGTAAATGGCTATTGTTGTTATTTCCACTTCAAGGTTTCCATTAGCCGCTGCATATCATTTTTGATATAACTTGCCGCTGGCATAATCGAGTCATAATTGGGTTTCGCATAAAAATAAACGGATCCCGTCAAAAAATGACTAGTACTGTCCGTAGCATAAAACTGGGAATTCGTTGCTGCATTTCCTTCTACCTGATAAAACATACCGTACACTTTCTTATCGGGATTCAAATACGGTTGTTCCAGAATATCATCTGCTTTTATCACGTGTTCATAAGTCAATTTTTGTGCATCCCGCAACAGTTCATTAATGTTTTTAGTGACTGGTTTATAGGTGAGATAAATAGTCGCTTTCATTTTTGGATAGGTAATCGTGAAACCACAATTGGGCTCTTTCTGGATAACGGCCTCTGAATTCATTTCAAAAGCAAAAGGACATTCGTTTTCAAAATTCATATAACTGGCTTGCGGATAATCCAACCGCAAATAAGCGGATGGTTTTGGGATCACGGCGTCTTTGCAACTAAAACTCAACAATGACGTTAGTGCTATTACCAGAAAAGGGATTGTTTTTTTAAACATTTCTATTTTTTTTAATCTTACAAATTTTAAGAAAACGCATTCCAATGGCTCTCTTTCCTTCGCAGAGGACCATGGAAGGATTATTCAATCGTTACTTTTATCTGTTTAACTCGTTTTTTATCCACTGCTTCTATAGTAAACAGACAGTTTTCGAATGCAATTTTTTGATCTTTTTTAGGGAAATTGCCTAAAATTTCCAGAATAAATCCGGCTAATGTTTCGGCTTCTCCTTTTTTAATTTCGAATAATTCTTCATCAACATCAATAATCCGATAAAAATCTCTCAGGTTTATTTTTCCTTCAAAAAGGTAATTTTTTTCATCAATTTGAGAAAAACTAATCTGCTCATCATCAAATTCATCGCTGATATCCCCAACAATTTCTTCAATAACATCCTCAAGAGAAACTAACCCTGAGGTTCCTCCATATTCATCTACCACGATCGCTAAATGACTTTTCTTGTTCTGAAAATCTTTCAGCAAATTATCCAGCTTTTTGTTTTCAGGGACAAAAAAAGGTTCTCGCAGCAATGCTTTCCAGTCAAATTCATTTGTATTAATATGCGGAAGCAAGTCTTTGACAAACAAAACGCCTTCTATCTGGTCTATATTGTCTCGATATACCGGAATTCTGGAATATCCTTTTTCTATAATTTTGGGACAAATAGCAGCAAAAGATTCTTCTATTTCTAAAGCAAAAATATCGATTCGCGGACTCATTACTTGTCTGGTATCCGTATTTCCAAAACTCACAATTCCTTCTAATATTTTTTGCTCTTCGGAAGAGGTTTCATCCGAAGCCGTAAGCTCTAAAGCCTGTGATAATTGATCAACAGAAAAATTTGTTTTTTGTTTTCCTAATTTGTTATGCAAATAAATCGTTGCTGCACGCATTGGTAAACTAATAGGCGTCAAAAGCTTATCTAAAAAGAAAATAGGGTAAGCAATAAGTTTGGCAAACTTGGTATTATTTCGACTGGCATATACTTTAGGCAAGACTTCTCCAAAGAGCAAAATCAAAAAAGTGACTACCAATACTTCCAAGATGAATTTCAATACCGGTTGGGTTATCGCTGCAAACATGCTTTTGCCAGCATATGAAAAAAATATTACTATCGCTATGTTGACAAAATTATTAGCAACCAGAAGTGTGGCCAGCAGTTTTTTGGGTTTTTCTAAAAGCGCGGCAATGATTTTTCCTTTAGAATCATTCTCTTGAATGATTTCATCAATCTCTTTTTGTGACAACGAAAACAAGGCTACTTCGGCACCTGAAATTAATGCGGAACAAAACAGCAATATGATTATTACTGTAAAACCAAATGCTAAATTAGTATCTATTGCGTAAGCAAAAAGCAAACTGGGCTCTGAGTCCAAATTGGTAAGGATTAGTTAAACACTCAAAATGGCAAGTCGTTTATAGGCAAGACATTCTTTTCGGTGTCAAAATTAGTGTTTTTCGGGACATCAGATACAGGAATTTGTTTATTACTTTCAGTATCTTTCTTAGTTGACAGAAAAGTAAATTCGGTTACCTGAATTTCAGTGGTGTGTTTAGTACTCCCATCCTCTGACTGCCATTGACGGGATTTAATGCGTCCTTCCACGTAAATTTTATCGCCTTTAGAAAGGTATTTTTCACAAAGTTCCGCTGCTTTGTTGCGAACAACTAAATTGTGCCACTCCGTAGAAGTGATTTTTTCATTGGTGGTTTTGTTGATATACACTTCGTTTGTGGCCAACTGAAATCTTCCAATACAATTGCCTCCATCAAAATAATGCATTTTGATGTCGTCGCCAAGAAAACCAATTAGCATAACCTTATTTAATGTTCCGTTCATTTTAGAATATGGTATTTATATCAAAGGTACATTTTTTTAGAAACTCTATAAATCCTTTTCAATAAAATTATGAATCACAATTGGGAACGGAAAAGTTCTCAAAGTTTCAACGTCAATTCCGTTTTCAATTGTTCCTTCAATTTTCACTTTCCAAAACTTAATATGTAAATGCTGGTGTGACAATTTATGAAGGATGCTTTTTTCGTTGTATTCTAACATACTTACGACAGTATTATCTTTAAAATAATCCGCTTGAATAGCTTCGCTAACACAATCAAAATCTACCTCTTTTTCGGTTTCTATCAAAGGGAATTCATAGAGATTGTGCCAAATTCCTTTGTCTGTTCGTTTTTGAATTATGGTGTTGTCATTTTCATCTGCAACAACCAGATAATTAAAGTAACGGCTTCTCACTTTTAGTTTTTTAGTCTTAACAGGCAACTGATTAACTTTGTTTTTTTGCAAAGCAGCGCAACTTTCGTTAAAAACACAAATACCGCAATTTGGACTTTTAGGAACACATTGCAAAGCCCCAAATTCCATAATGGCTTGATTGAAGGTTGCCGGGTTATCTTTTGGCATCAGTTCGAATGCCAAAGCAGCGAATTCTTTTTTGGCAGAAGCCTGAGCAATATCTGTATCTATATCGAAATAACGCGATAAAACTCGGAATACATTTCCATCAACAACCGGAACGGCTTCGTTATAAGAAAAAGAAGCGATGGCCGCAGCGGTATATTCCCCAATGCCTTTTAATTTTAGTAAATCCGCATAGTTATCCGGAAAACTTCCCCCTAAATCTGAGGCCACATATTGCGCCGTTTTATGCAAATTTCGCGCTCTGGAATAATATCCTAATCCCTGCCAAAGTTTCAAAACATGCTCTTCATTGGCTTTAGCTAAATCAAAAACAGTAGGAAAAGCGGCAGTAAAAGACATAAAATAAGGCATTCCTTGGGCAACGCGTGTCTGCTGCAACATGATTTCGGAGAGCCAAATAGGATACGGATCCGTAGTGTTTCGCCATGGCAAATCCCGTTTATTTTGTAAATACCATTTTATCAGCAGGTTAGAAAAATTCATTTTTAAATATTAGACTGCAAAAGTAAAAGTTTATGTGATTAAAATTTAATGAATTAGCTTGAATAATTGTTTTTTAAATTCCTATATTTGCAAACTCAAAAAAATAGTACAACATTATAAATAGGAAAGAAAATGACGAAAGCAGATATCGTAGCAAAAATTTCAGAAAAATTAGGTCTTGAAAAGGGAGATGTACAGGCAACTGTAGAGACTTTTATGAATGAAGTAAAAAATTCATTAGAAACTGGAGACAATGTTTATTTAAGAGGTTTTGGAAGCTTTATAGTGAAAACCAGAGCAGAGAAAACTGGAAGAAACATTTCTAAAAATACTACAATAAAAATTCCTGCACACAACATTCCTGCATTCAAACCTGCAAAAGTTTTTGTTGAAGGGGTGAAAATAAATAACGAAGCAAAATAATAATATTAATTAATCATAAAATCATAAGATATGCCAAGTGGTAAAAAAAGAAAGAGACATAAGGTAGCAACTCACAAACGTAAAAAAAGAGCGAGAGCTAATCGTCACAAAAAGAAAAAGTAGTTTTAAACTACTTTTTTCTTTTTAAATGTTCATTGAAATTGAAAGTTAGTAATCAGTATTCAGTTTTTAGTAGTCAGTCAACTGCGAACTTAACACTGCAAACTGCCAGCTAATTTTCCCCGGGTTCAATACCTGTTAAAAATATTGTTTAATCCATTTGTTCGCCACAGCGAATAGATAAAAATGTACAGCGTGAATAAAGAATTAATCATCCGATCTAGTTCTGAAGCCGTAGATTTTGCCTTATTAAAAGATGGAAAACTAATTGAATTACACAAAGAAGAAGAAAAAAGCAACTTCCAAGTTGGCGATATTTTTATTGCCAAAATCAGGAAACCCGTTGCCGGACTAAATGCTGCTTTTGTAAATGTTGGCTTTGAAAAAGATGCCTTTTTACATTATCATGATTTAGGACCCAATTTAGCTTCCCAACTGAAATTCATAAAACTTGTAAGCGCAGGTAAATTAAAAGATTTCTCCCTAAAAAACTTTCAGTTTGAAAAAGAAATAGACAAAGATGGTACCATTACTGATGTTTTGAGTGCCAATCAATCTGTTTTAGTACAAGTTGTCAAAGAACCTATATCTACAAAAGGACCAAGGATTAGCGCTGAGCTTTCTCTTGCCGGAAGATTTATAGTTTTGGTTCCGTTTTCTGATCGTGTTTCTATTTCTCAAAAAATAGAAGACAAAAAAGAAAAAGAACGCTTGAAACGATTAGTACAATCCATCAAACCAAAAGGATTTGGTGTTATTGTTCGCACAGTAGCCGAAGGCAAAAATACAGCCGAATTAGAAAAAGATTTGCAGAACCTGCTCAGCAGATGGACTGCAATGTGTAAAAAATTACCAACTGCTCATCATCCTTCCAAAGTATTAGGAGAACTCAATAGAGCCTCTTCGATATTAAGAGATGTATTTAATGATACCTTTAGTGGTATTCAAATTGATGATGAAGAGTTGTACAACCAAACGAAGGATTATTTGCAAGAAATTGCCCCTTCGAAACAATCAATAGTGAAGTTTTATCAATCAAATGACACACCTATTTTTGAGAAATACAACATAGAGAGACAAATCAAAACTTCTTTTGGAAAAACAGTATCCATGAGTAAAGGGGCGTATCTTATTATCGAACATACTGAAGCCTTGCACGTTATAGACGTAAACAGCGGAAACCGTTCTAATAAAGCTACCAACCAGGAAGATACAGCCATGGAAGTCAACATGATAGCAGCAGCCGAAATTGCAAGACAATTGCGTCTTCGTGATATGGGCGGAATAATCGTAATCGATTTTATCGATATGTCAAATCCTGAAAATCGCAAAGTGCTGTTCGATTTCTTGAAAGAAGAAATGAGCGATGATAAAGCAAAACATAAGATCTTACCCCCTAGCAAATTTGGATTAGTCCAAATTACACGACAAAGAGTAAGACCAGAAGTAAATATTAAAACTAGAGAAGAAGATCCAAACAATGAAAGTGGCGAAATTGAAGCGCCAATTCAAATCATTGATAAAATCGCTTTTGATCTGGAAAGAGTATTAAAAAATCACAAAGATGTTGTGCTTAACGTACATCCATTTGTGGCCGCATACCTTACCAAAGGTTTTCCATCATTACGTTCAAAATGGTTTCTTGAACATAAAAAATGGGTGAAAATTATACCTCGTGATGCTTACACGTATTTAGAATATCATTTCTACGACAAAAAAGAAAATGCTGTCATAGATTAAATTACAAACCGCCTTTCGCAAGATTGGCGGTTTTTTTGTGCGTCATTGCGAGATTTTTCGAAGCAAGCGGTCATTGCGAGGCACGAAGCAATCAGGAGCTAATCCAGCTATACGTTACAATCTTTTCTTTTTTAAAGAAAAAAAGAAAAGGATTTCCACTGCTATCTGGGCTAGGGCTATATCTCAAATTGAAACATTAGATAAAGCATTAAACTTTCGCGACCAAAAGCATAATTTTTAAATAATCTCCATTTAGAAATTAAAACTCCTAATAACAAAAACTCTTAAATAATATGAATTATCTTTTATACATTTACGATTAAGATACTTTTACAAAACCCTTTTTAAACATGCATACAGAAGCCATTTTTGAAAATATTGCCAATAGAATTATTGAAGAAATCCAAAAAGCAAATAAATCTATTTATATAGCAGTGGCTTGGTTTACCAACAAAATTATTTTCGAGCAACTTCTTGTAAAAGCTAAAAACGGATGCCATATTCAAATTATCCTTTCAAATGATGAAATCAATAAAAACTCAGCTATTGATTTTGAGCTATTAGAAAAATTAAAAGGTAAAGTTTATAAAATCGGGAATGGTAATACCGAATTAATGCATAATAAATTCTGTGTAATTGATTACAATACGGTTATTACCGGCTCCTATAATTGGAGTTACAAAGCCGAAAATAATTTTGAAAACATTGTCGTCAACACTAATGACACATCTCTAGCAGAACAATTTGTAACTGAGTTTATTCAAATTAAACTGAAATATTATCCTGATGAAGTAAAAGCTGAAAGCGACTTTCCTTTGGATAAAATCATTAAACGACTTGAAATCATTAAGAACTTCATTATCCTGGAAGATATTGATGATGTTAAAACCGAAACCCAAAAACTTACTGAATATGAGTTTAATGAAGACGTAAAATTATTGATAAATGCAGTAAACAATAGGGAATTTGGAACTGCAATGAAAATCATTCAAAAATTCATAACAGCTTACCAACAACTAGCTTTGTGGAACGACCCTGAAATGGCTGGAATCAGACTAGAAATTAAACTACTCGAAAACCAAGTCAATGCTTTTGATAATGAAAAAATAGAGTTGGAGAAAATATTATCTGATTTCCAGCACCGTCATACTTTGGAATTAGGAATATTAATTTTGGAAGTTTTAAAACTGCGCAAAATAAAATATAAGAATCGCGAAAAAGAAGCCGAGGTTGAAGAGGATTATAATAATTATAGCGAGCAATTTGAGAATGAAAAAGAAAAGCGACAATTTGAACTGAATGAAGAAGAAAAACTAGAACTCAAAAAAAAATTCAGAAAAGCAACTACACTTTGTCATCCTGATAAAGTAAATGAAGAACAAAAAGACGAGGCCGAAAGAATTTTCATAGAACTTAAAAAAGCCTACGACGAACACAATATAGAGAAAGTAAATCAAATACTGAAAGATTTAGAATCGGGTAATTCTTTTTTATCACAAGCGGATACTGTAACCGAAAAAGAAAAGCTAATGACAGTTTTAGAAAAACTAAAAGAAAAGCTGAAACAACTTGAAAAAGATATAATTACTTTAAAAGAAAGCGAAACATTTACCACAATAACCAACATTATCGATTGGGACATCTATTTTAAAGAAACCAAAACCCAACTAGAGGAGGAATTACAAAACCTATCGCTGGAACTAGCAAATTAAATTATGGAAGACAATAACAAACTCATACCGTTTGCTCAAAATAATTTAGTAAAGAAAGTAAATACCAGTATTGCTATAACTAATAAATTGATTGCGGAAAATAACAGACAATTAGTTAAAGAGATTTTTGAAAATAATCCAAAATTGTTTATTGATTTGATTTCGAAATATTATCAACTTAATGAGACAATAATTTACAAACATCAAGATTATCTAAATTGGGGGCTTATTAGTTCAAATAAGAACTTAAAATGGTCTGAAGAGTTAATCGAAAAATATGAACACAGATGGGATATTATTGATTGGATTGAATTAAGTAAAAACGTATCGTTACCCTGGACACCAAAATTAATTGAAAAATATGAAATAAAATGGGATGATTGGGATTGGATAGGGTTGAGTCTCAATTCTAATATACCTTGGACAAGTCAACTTATTACAAAGTACAAAAGCAAATGGGATTGGTTGCTATTAAGCCACAACAAATCAATACCATGGACACAATCATTATTAGAACAACATAAAAATGAATGGAATTGGAAATCATTGAGCAATAACCAATCTTTGCCTTGGTCAATAGAATTAATTAACGAATACAAAAAATTATGGGATTGGTCGTTATTAAGTCATAATCCTAATTTGCCTTGGAGTATTGATATTTTAGAATATTTTTATTCTGAATGGGATTGGGAAAGTTTAAGTTCTAATGAAAGCCTACCTTGGAGTCTTGACTTTTTAAAAAAGTTTAAATCAAATTTCAAATGGAATTGCGTTGGAGTCTGCCATGTGAATAATATACCTTGGTCGAGAGAATTAGTTGACGAATTTAAAGATCTGATTGATTGGAATTGTATCTCAAAAAACAAGTCATTCCCTTGGGATATTAAACTGATGAATCAATATAGTAATAAACTAAAATGGCACAATATTAGTAAAAATATAGGAATTCCATGGTCAATAGAGTTAATCGATTATTTTTATGATAAATGGGATTGGGAAGAATTAAGTCTTAATGAAAATTTACCTTGGTCTATTTCGTTTTTTGAAAATTATATCAACAAATGGAATTGGCAATCTTTAAGTGAAAATAAAAATCTGCCTTGGTCGATATGTTTTATTAAAAAATATTACAACAATTGGGATTGGAAAAAATTAGAGTCCAATCCAGGGTTACCATGGTCTGTCACGTTTATTAATGAAAATTTAAGCAACTTAAATATTGATTCTCCTATAATATGGAACACCGTAAAAGAATATATCGATGAAAATTTTATTTTGGAATTGATTAACAGAAATTTTATATTTAAAAAATGAAAAACAAGACGAAAAAGAATTTTTATAACTATAATTATTGGAGAGAAGTTCAGAGAAACCAACTTACTATTAGCAGTAATGTCTATTTCACATTTAGTGCCAGTATCGTGGCATATACACTGAACACTTTGATAACCAATTCTTTAAAAACAACCATATGCTTGAAATTATTATTCATCATTAGTATTCTATTTCATTTAGTATCGCTTTTCTTTTATGTCAGACTCACTGACAACAAGTTAAAAGATTACAAAAAAACTGCAACACTAATTAATCAAGGCAAAAACACTGAAGAAGTTAGAAATTTAACTCGTGAACTAGGCACAAGGTCTTGGGATTATTATAAAATGCAAAAAACTTTTTTATTTATTGGATTTGTATTCTCATCAATACCTTTTATAGTTTTAATTTTTAAATAAATATGAAAATAGCAATCCTTGGTTGGGGTTCTTTAATTTGGCAACCCAAAGATTTAGCCTTCAATAAAGAGTTTGGATGGAAACCAGATGGACCAATTTTACCTATAGAATTTGCAAGAATATCTAATGATGGCAGATTAACACTCGTGATAACAGAAAAAGGAACAGAAATAACAACCTTATATGCTTTATCAAATTATCATGACTTACATGAAGCGATTTTTAATTTGGCCGTTAGAGAAGGTTCCGGCAAAAAAAGTATTGGTTATTACGATAAAAATAATAACGCTTTCTTTTCAACGAATTTAAATATTAAATCCAATATTGAAAAATGGATAGAGCAAACGGATTTTGACGCTGTTATTTGGACTGACCTACCCGAGAAATTAGAATCAAAAGATCCTCTTGAGTATTTAAAATCATTAACCGGTAATAAAAGTGCTTTAGCTGAAGAATATATTAGAAGAACTCCCATTCAAATAAAAACCGCTTTAAGAACTAAAATCGAAAAAGAGTTAAACTGGAAATTAATAGAATAGTATAATGGATACATTTGAAGATGCTTTTCAACATCCTGTAATAGTTTGTGCCCATAATTTAGATGTTTCAGTTTTTGAATATTTTGCAAGTCAATTAGCTAATCGTCTGACTTTAAATGTAGAAATGCAAAACCATAAAAACTCTTATCTAAAAACAATTCATGATACATTTACAATTAATAAGGCACAATTAATTGAGAAAAAATCAAGTATTCTACCCGACATGAGATATGAGTTAGTATTGAATGACGTTTCATTAATATTTTATGATGATTTTATAGAAATCAGTATTTCTTTTGATCTTGATTATTATCATCTACTACAGTTGTATCAGAAAAATGAATTAAGAACAATATTTTTTTTCAATACTTTATTTAATCAGTTAAAACTATTAGGAATTGAAGAGGTTCATTTCGGGATTTTTTCAGAAGCTGCAAATGGCGAAGATTTTAAATATTGCTGGGAAAATATATTTCAAGACCTAATAAACAATCACAACCATTTTAAGTTAACACTTTAAAATTATAAAAATAATATGATTACTAGTGAAAAATATATTTCCTAATATGACTTTTTATTATTGATGATATGGTTTTTTATACCAATAAAACATTTAAACTGTCGCGCATCAAAAGATAGTTTACTTCCTTCGCTCCACAAAAAACCGCTTCATCAACTCCGAAGCTTCATTAGCCAAGACACCTTTCACAACAGTTGTTTTAGGATGCAATTGTGTTCCCATTTTAACAAAACCCCTATTTTCATCAGTGGCTCCATAGACAATTCTCGAAATCTGACTCCAGTACAAAGCGCCGGCGCACATCTGGCAAGGTTCCAGTGTGACGTACAGCGTACAACCCATTAAATATTTTCCGCCAAGATAATTAGCTGCGGCAGTTATGGATTGCATTTCCGCATGAGCCGTAACATCATGAAGTAATTCGGTTAAATTATGACTTCTGGCAATAACTTTATTATCAATGACAATAATGGCACCAACCGGAATTTCGCCTTTTTCAAAAGCCATTTCGGCTTCCTGCAAAGCCTTTTTCATAAAATATTCGTCAGTGAAAGGATTTATCATAACTACAAAAATAGGGCTTTACAATTTATTTTTCAGTACATTTAAATATTGAAATTTAAAAATGGAAAGAAAGTACAAAATAGCGATTCCCGAACCTTGTAGCGAAAACTGGGATGAAATGACTCCAAACGAAAACGGTCGTTTTTGCTTAAGTTGCTCCAAGTCGGTCATCGATTTTACAACAATGTTACCTCAGGAAATACAGCATTTTTTCATTCAAAATCAAAACAAAAATATCTGCGGAAGATTTAGAAAATCACAATTAGATACGATAACGATTCATATTCCGAGTCGTGTTTTATTCACACAAACACATTATCACAAAATGTTCTTATTGGCATTGTTTATCGCTATGGGAACCACACTATTTAGTTGTAAAAATGAAAATGGTAAAAAGCAAAAAATTGATAAAATAAAGATTGTTAAAGATACGAGCGAAATTAAAACTATTGGTGTTGGTAAGTTATTACCTCCACAATCAAATGATTCGTTGAATCATAAATTACAACCCACATCAAAAGTAAATCAAGTAAAATTTAAAAAACCTAAAACTATTAAATGTGGAGAAGTAACATCGAAAAAAGAAGAAAAAACAAAAAATGAAACAAGCGTTATCTACGAAGATAATACTATCTATGGCGGCCTAGGAATTAGCGTTTATCCAGATTATATAGGTGGTATGTCTAAGTTTTATTCTTTTGTTAAAGATAATTACCACTTATCTAAAAAAGTAAAAGAAGTAGGAGAAATTCAAGCTTCTTTCGTAATTGAAAAAGATGGAAGATTAAACGATGTGAAAATTATTAAAGGAATAGGAGTTATAAGCAGTGAGGAATTATCTAGAGTTTTAAAATCTTCTCCAAAATGGTATCCTGGAGAAGAGAATGGTAAAAAAAGAAATTGTGAATTTCAATTATCACTTACAATTATACCAGACACCATTAAAAAGTCTTTTTTTAGAACCAAAATTATAACGAAGATTGACACTTTACAAATTAAACGAATTACCAAGTACGAAAACGACATGTTCTAACATTAAAAATGTAATTTTGTATTTTTGCAAATAATGAAAAATAGCCTTCTCTATAATATCAACAATCCAACCGATTTACGCCTGCTTGATGAAACCCAACTTCCTCAGGTCGCTCAAGAATTACGCAATTTCATAATTGATATTGTAGCCGCAAAAGAAGGCCATCTTGGGGCCAGTTTGGGTGTTGTTGAACTCACCATCGCTTTGCATTATGTGTTTGACACACCAAATGATTTGTTGGTCTGGGATGTAGGCCATCAGGCCTATGGACATAAAATACTCACCGGCCGAAGAGAAAGTTTTCATACTAACAGGCAACTCGGCGGTATTTCCGGTTTCCCAAAAAGAAGTGAAAGTATCTATGATGCTTTTGGCGTAGGACATTCTTCGACTTCCATTTCAGCAGCATTAGGAATGGCGATTGCTTCTAATTTGAAAGGCGAATACGATAAACAACATATTGCAGTGATTGGAGATGCCTCCATCGCATCAGGAATGGCTTTTGAAGGATTAAATCACGCCGGAGTTACTGATGCTAATTTACTGGTGATTCTTAATGATAACGCCATCGGCATTGACCCGAGCGTTGGTGCGTTAAAAAAGTATCTTACTGCCGTAAAAGAAGGGAAAAATCCGAGGCAGAACAACATGATTAAATCATTGAATTTTGATTATTCGGGTCCTATTGACGGGCATAATCTTTTTGCGGTTATCAAGGAACTCAAACGCTTGCAAAAAGTAAAAGGACCAAAATTTCTCCATATCATCACCACCAAAGGTAAAGGACTGCAACAAGCCGAAGAAAATCAGGTTAAATACCATGCGCCGGGGAAATTTGACGCTACAACTGGGGAAATTCACATCAAATCAGAAGAGAATTTACCGCCGAAATACCAGGATGTTTTTGGCTTGGCCGTATTGGATTTGGCCCGAAAAAACGAAAAAATAATAGGAATTACACCTGCAATGCCTTCGGGAAGTTCCCTCAAATTCATGATGGAAGCTTTCCCAAAACGCGCCTTTGATGTAGGAATCGCCGAGCAACATGCCGTTACCTTAGCGGCCGGAATGGTGGCACAAGGAATGATCGTATTTTGCAATATTTATTCTACTTTTTTGCAAAGAGCATACGACCAAGTCATTCATGACGTAGCACTGCAAAACTTACCGGTAATTTTCTGTTTGGACAGAGCGGGATTAGTGGGAGAAGACGGCGCAACGCATCACGGTGTTTTTGATCTTGCTTATTTGCGCTGTATTCCTAATATGATTATTTATTCCCCAATGAACGAAATAGCGCTTCAAAACATTCTCTATACTGCACAACTGGGATTGAATCAGCCCATCGCTATCCGTTATCCAAGAGGTCGCGGTGTGATTCAGAATTGGCAAGATCAACATCTGGGAAAGTATAAAAAAATAGCAATTGGAGAAAGCATTTGTATTAAAAAAGGAACACATATCGCAGTATTATCAAATGGAACTATTGGTCACAATGTCACTTTGGCTATAGCCAAGACAGACCATCAGGAAACCATTGCCCATTATGATTTTTCATTTGTCAAACCATTAGACGAAAAAGCACTACATACCATTTTTACTAAATTTTCAACTATAATCACGCTAGAAGACGGCGTTGTAAATGGCGGTTTTGGGAGTGCTATACTTCAATTTGCTTCCCAAAATAATTACACTTCAAAAATAAAAATATTAGGCATTCCTGACGAATTTATTGAACAGGGAACAGTGGCTGAATTACAACAATATTGCAAAATTGACGTTAAAAGTCTTGAAATCCTTTTTTCAAGCTATTAAAATAATTATTTTGCACGTTTAAATTTAATCTCCCCCGTAATGAAATTACTCCCTACTGCATTTTTACTTTTTTTATTTTCAGTTTCTATAAATAGTTTTTCCCAAGAAGCAACAGTCAGTACTATGAAAACTGCACTTGAACCTGTAACAACACTCACAAAAGTAAAGAAACCGCTGACCGTAGTAGTCAATATACGAACTAAGAAACCACATGTCCCTTTATCGTATTGGACAAAAAAAAATAGTTTAGGATTTGACATATCCGAAGTCGCTTTTATCAACTGGAGTCCCGGAGGAACAAGCTCCGTTTCCGGGTTGTTCAACGGAAAATTTCTGAGAACGTACAACCGAAGCAATTACAATTGGACCAATGAACTTTTAATCCGATATGGTTTAAACAAACAAGACCGCATCGAAGTAAGAAAAACGGATGATGCCCTTTTATTAAACTCAACATTTGGTTATCGAAAAGACACCCTTTCGAATTGGTACCATTCCGCAAAATTAAATTTCAATACGCAGTTCACTAATGGTTATTCTTATCCAAATACTCAAACTGCAATATCAAAGCCCTTTGCACCCGCTTATGCCTTCATGGGAATAGGAGCTGAGAATATAAATAAAGAGAAAAAAAGAACGTTTTATATTTCCCCATTTACATTTAAAACAACCTTGGTTTTAGATCAAAGATTAGCGAATCAAGGTGCTTTTGGTGTCACTAAAGCCATTTACGATCTGAACGGAAATTTGATCGAAAAAGGCGAAAAATCCAGAACAGAGCTCGGATTTTTATTTACGGGTCATCTGAAAAAAGAAATTTTTAAAAATATTCATTTAGAAAATCGCCTCAGTTTATATTCTGATTATGTGAATCATTTTGGCAACATAGATATCGATTACGACCTCCAATTTGAATTAGTTGTAAACCAATACGTAAAAGCGAATATTGGCGCACATATTATTTATGATGATGACATTAAATCAAAAAGAGAAATAGCGGGAATTCAAGTCACTGAAGGCCCAAAAGTACAAGTACGGCAAGCTATAGGTGTTGGAATACAATATTTGTTTTAAAAAAATCCTGAAAAATTTTTTCAGGGCTTTAAAATTTATGCTATTAATTTTTAATTATTTTTTCAACATAATGTAAATTTTCTCCTTTTATATCCAATATATAAATCCCGGTTGCCAATGCACTTAAATCAATTGATTTTGCTCTACTGAATTCTTGGTTTTTAACATCATAAAGCACTCGTCCGTTAAGATCTATTACTTGGATATTTACCCTACCAGAGTATTGATCAATTTTAATTGTTATTGGCCCTTTGGATGGGTTTGGAAATACGCGCATCACATCACTCTCAAAGTTGTCTACCGCTAAGGCGCAATTTGGTCCTGATACGGGTCTTGTAAAATCTTCAGCTTGATCATTCCCGACATTATTGTCTCCAGCAGATGCGTTTACTCCTAGTCCTCTGGCAGCAAAAACTTCCCAAATCAAACAGAAATCCTTACCGCCTGTTATTGCCTGATCTGCAGCTATAATAGCATTTCTTGCATCTACAAAAGTAGGACTGCAAACTTGTAATTTGATTCCATCTAATACAATTCGCATGATTCTATTATTCCCTCCTGATCCTGTATATTTATTATTATCAAAACTATATTTATTGATATAAGCCCACGTTAAATCCCACAGCATAGTAGCCCAAACGGAACCTACCCCGTGTACGGAGGTTTTTGATACATTATCTGTGTCAATAAACTGATAATTATTGGTAGAGGCGTATGTCATTGGATTAATCGCCCTGTCCGTAGAATACTGAAAATCTCGTATTCCCCTGCCATCTGTGGCTTGTGAAGAAACAAAAGTCCCTATTCCTCTTTTGGCACCACCAGAATCTCCAGGTTTAATTTGCATCATTAATGCAAACCAATCAGACCAACCTTCTCCCATTTGATCCGCATTATTCAAACAACTGGAGTTATTGCTCCCGCCGGCCAGACGAGTAGAAATCCCATGACCATATTCGTGTGCAATAATCCCATTATCGAAATCACCATCTGAATTTATGAAAGGAGAAGCCTCTAATTGAATCTTTATATTCACGGTTTGAGTCTGCATCTGGGTTATAATATTCTCCCCAACGGACTGAGTAACACTTATCGCAGGTATGGTAATCGATTCATCAGCTCCCGACATAATTAAATCTCCATCAGCATTATTAACAACAATTACAGCAATAGCCCCAGCATTTTGCGCCGCTTTTACTTTTACTACAAACGTACAGCTCCCTCTTCTCAGCACAACGATTTTTCCACTCATTGCCGCAGCATTAGAAGGTGCTACACACCCTTGGGAGGTGCCACCCGTACTATCTAAGTAGAGCACTACATCAGATTGCAGGAAATTGGGAGCCACAGGCAAATCAACACGTCCTGGGTTAAAGGAGTTTTGCCTTGCTACATAACTTCCAGCAATACTTGCAGGCGAATTAATTATTATTGGCTTAATTTCTGGACCTCGATCCCACAGAAACATCTGCATCCTTCCGCTACTCCCATCCACCGGAGTTGAAAAATTAGCATTATTTAAACTCATTGGTACCACTAATGATCCATCTTGTGCATCAGCATTAACATGATCCGTATCTTTCCCGCCACGATTGTAGTTATTCACTTGGAAATTTCCATTTGCTTCATCAAAACCATATTGATACCAAACATCATGCATGACATTATTCATATAAAAAAGGTTCGTAATTGCCGCATCTATATAGGTTGATGCCTGTACATTTGTACCACCATAAGGAAAATCAAAAAGTAGTGATGCTCCACCTGAAGGGCTAAAACCCGAAGTTGAATTAGTGCTGACAAAATCCTCTTTAGCCCATACATTATTTCCTCTGGTTATCGTAAATTCATGTCCCGCCACACCATCAACATCATGCCAGCCAAAAGGAGATGCATGGCTGTTCGCTGGGTTCGAAACAAGTTGAAAAGCAGAGTGGTTGGGACTTTCAAAATTGAATGGTATCACTCGGTAGGACCCGCTAGTTGTTTGCGTTGGAGAGGCCGAAAAAATTTGTTTGTAACTGGAGTCAAATGAATTTGCCCAAGACTCATGAGAATGACTGATTGCTTTACTATGATCAAAACTGCAAGAAATAACAAAATCATTTTTTTCTAACAGTCCCCCATCAGTGGCATCAATTCTCACGCTCCATATATGGTCCTGAGTTGGTGTATAAATGGTAAAATCCCACGCCAAAATTAATTTACCATTACTGGCTTGATGAAAAACTAAATTAGCAGTGACTGGCTCCTGAATGCCTAACCCATTGCTTATTTTAAATTTATGAGCTTCTTTATTTTCTATAACAGTGAAAATTTCATCGGCTTTCATGCCTAAGAGCGAATACGCTTTAGTCAAAGCATCTACTGCTGATAATGAGGGTTTGGTTGTATTTACTTTTTTAGAAACACCATACACTATTCGTTTTTGAACATCAATAACTTCACTATTCTGTATTGAAAAATTAGAAACTGCCCTAAAGATTTCAATACCTTTATAACGTTGCACTACATAACAATTTTGTATTCCGGAGCTGGTCGCTCCACCATCGCTTTGTATTACCCAATCCTTAAAATCGCTTTTCGAAACATTAATTTTAGCATTAGGAGTATTTAAATATCGTTGAATAATTAAAGTGTTCGATTGTCCTAAAGCAAAAAAATGCGTTAAAAAAACTAAAAAAAGTATAATTTTTTTCATAAAAATCTAATAATTCATCAATCATAAAAGCTGAAAACAAATCTAATTTTTTTAATCTACAATAACAAATTAATGATTAGTACACAATTGTTAATTTTTAACAGCAGTAATTGTTTTATAAAACAACAACGCATTTCCATCTGTCAGTAATGAGATAAAATGACAAATATGAAGTAATCTTCCGTATAAATTTTCTTTTTCCAAATGATGCTTTTCAGGCAACATTTTCAGAATTAAAGAGTCGTAATTTGATGCATTCCCATCGAATTTATTATTGAAAGCCGTTATGAATTTATCTAACAAGGTTTGAATAATCTGGTAGCCTACAATTTCTTTCTCAATGACTTCCCGACTTTGGTAAATATTATCCACACTTATTTTGATAATATCGTCCATCTGCGCTTTGTATTTGCTCTTATCCATTATGGCATACGGGAATTTTCCGTTCAGGATCAGCACTTCATTTTCGACAAATACTTTTACGGCATCATTGATTAAACTTCCAATTGCCAAAGCGCGCAAATAACTTATTCTATCTTCTTTGGTTTCTAAAGTCTTGTATTTTGAAGTATCAATGCTGTCTTTCACCAATTTTATTAAATATTCCAAGGCAAAATCTTCGGAAACTAATCCTAAATTGATTCCGTCTTCAAAATCAATAATGGTATAACAAATATCATCAGCCGCTTCGACTAAATACGCTAAAGGATGTCTTTCAAAACCAATATCGATCCCTGTTTTATTTGGAATCAATCCCATATCAGAAGCCACATCTTGAAAAAAAGTTTTATCCGTTTGAAAGAAACCGTATTTTTTGTCGGCAATAGCTGCGGTTGGTTTCTTCGGCAAGCTTTCTTTTGGATACTTCATAAAAGCACCCAGAGTTGCAAACGAAATTCTAAGTCCTCCTTCAATTCCGGGACGACTGGCCGTCAATACCGAAAATCCATTCGCATTTCCTTCGAAATCAATTAAATCCTGCCATTCTTTTGCCGTAAGCTGGTCCTTGTATTGTTGTCCTTTCCCAATGGAAAAATATTCACCAATTGCTTTCTCACCGGAATGCCCAAAAGGCGGATTCCCAATATCATGAGCCAATGATGCAGCGGCAACTATAGCCCCAAAATCATTCATGTGATAGCCATGCACTTCTTGCAGATGCGGATATTTCTCGATGATTTTTTTACCCACCAATCGCCCTAAAGAACGTCCCACGACAGAAACTTCTAAACTGTGCGTCAATCTGGTGTGTACAAAATCAGTTTTTGATAACGGAATAACCTGCGTTTTATCTTGTAAACTTCTAAAGGCAGCCGAGAAGATAATACGGTCATAATCCACCTCAAAACCCAAACGGGTGTCGTCTTGTTCTATCCGCAATCGTTTGCCTTTGTCTCCTTGTCGTTTTAGTGATAAAAGTTGTTCCCAGTGCATCATTATATTTTTGGTTTTTACAAGGAGCTAATATAAAGAAAAGGTTGTGTTTATAAACAAAAAAACAGTCTAAAATGACTGCTAATTTTATCTTATCTACTTTCTTAATCCACCGAAAACAATTTCTTTTTGGCTATAAAATCATTCTTTTTCACCACATATGTAACCGATAATGTATCATGCCATCCTCGCGAACCCGTTAAAAAAGAAAAAGGCTCAAAAGGAATTAATCTAGAAAGTGTTCGTATAATTATACTTTTCATATTTGGTTTTGAACCATCGTGTTTTACAATTAGTGTTTTAGTAAAATATTTAGCGAAGGTTCTCGAGAAATACATTTCAGTAAGTCCGTAGTAAAAAAACAGGATAATGAGTCCAAAAAAGAAGCTTTCGATTGGGCTCAACGATTTGACCCAATCTGAGACTGCATAACTATTAGTCAAGTCTCCAATTATAATTATGGTGGTGCCGATAGTGATTCCGATAATATAAACAATCAATACATCGATAATGAAATTCAGGAGACGCTGGCTTTTGGAAGCTAATAAATCATCTGTAATAGTAAATTTTTTATTTTCCATTTTTTATCGTTTTGATTATTATAAAAAAGTCTTCAAGGCTAATAACTATCTCAAATATAGTGAATTGTTTACAAATATTACTGTTAAATCTTGGTGTTTTAGCCCCGATTAGAGTGAAAATCCTTTTTATTCGCCTTTTTTTGGTGAATAAAAAGATTGCAACGGAAAGCGGGACACGAGCGAAGCGAACTGACGAAGTAGATAGCTCCAAAAAAAAAGCAGTTATCATAACAATAACTGCTTTTTTGTTTTAAAACCATTTCGTTGATGTCAACAAAATGGTTTCAAAATGAGTTTGCTTCGTTTCTCGCAATGGCCTACGACCCACACATTTCACACTCATCCGGACCTGCATTTTTAGACAATTCGAGCATGGCTCTGTATTCATCGGCAGTCATTTCTACTGCTTCAGCGACTGCAGGAACAGCGATTGATTGCTCTTTAATTTCGATTGGCTCTGCTTTTTTATCATTGTTTAATGTAAATTTAATTGCATCCACCGCAGCTTTTGTTCTTAAATAATACATTCCCGTTTTCAATCCGGATTGCCATGCATAGAAATGCATTGATGTCAATTTAGAATAATTGGCGTTTTGCATGAATAAGTTCAACGATTGGGATTGATCCACAAAATAACCACGCTGACGGGACATATCGATAATGTCTTTCATGGACATTTCCCACACTGTTTTGTACAATTCTTTCAAGTCTTGCGGAATATTCAGGTCTTGAACCGAACCGTTATTTCGCATTAATTCTTGTTTCAATGTTTCGTTCCACAAACCACGCTCCACTAAATCGTGCAACAAGTGTTTGTTTACCACAATAAATTCCCCTGAAAGGACTCTTCTGGTGTAAATATTAGAAGTATATGGTTCAAATGCTTCGTTGTTCCCCAAAATTTGTGAAGTCGATGCCGTTGGCATTGGTGCCACTAACAACGAGTTTCTCACTCCGTGTTCCATCACTTCTTTTCGTAATGAAGCCCAGTCCCAACGACCAGATAATTCCTCATCTTTCATTCCCCACAAATTATATTGGAATTCTCCTTGAGAAATTGGCGAACCTTCAAAAGTGGAATAAGGCCCTTCTTCTTTGGCCATTTCCATCGATGCGGTTACCGCTGCAAAGTATAATGTTTCAAAAATTTCCTGATTCAGTTTTTTAGCCTCGTCGCTCGTAAACGGCATACGCAACATAATGAAAGCATCGGCTAATCCCTGCACTCCAAGTCCAATTGGTCTGTGGCGTTTATTCGAATTTTCTCCTTCAATTACCGGATAATAATTTCTATCGATTACTTTATTTAAGTTTCTAGTTACCCGTTTTGTAACGGTATACATCAATTCATGGTCAAACTTTCCATTAGAAACAAACATCGGCAAGGAAAGAGAGGCTAGATTACAGACTGCAATTTCATCTTTGGATGTAAATTCCATAATCTCGGTACACAAATTCGAAGAACGAATCGTACCCAGATTTTTCTGGTTTGATTTTCTATTAACTGCATCTTTATACAACATGTAAGGTGTTCCAGTTTCGATTTGCGATTCTAGAATTTTCTCCCACAGTTCATGTGCTTTGATGGTTTTTCTACCTTTTCCACGTTTCTCGTAATCAATGTACATGGCTTCAAATTCTTCGCCATACACATCATATAATCCCGGACATTCATTAGGACACATCAACGTCCAATAACTATCTTCTTGAACTCTTTTCATGAACAAATCCGAAGTCCACATGGCGAAGAATAAATCTCTGGCGCGCATTTCTTCTTTTCCGGTATTCTTTTTTAAGTCCAAGAACTCAAAAATATCCGCATGCCAAGTTTCGATGTATATTGCAAAACTTCCCTTGCGTTTTCCACCACCTTGATCTACATAACGCGCCGTATCATTAAAAACACGCAACATTGGAACAATTCCGTTTGAGGTTCCGTTAGTTCCACGAATATAAGAACCAGTTGCTCTTACATTGTGAATAGAAAGCCCAACACCACCAGCTGATTGCGAAATTTTAGCCGTTTGTTTTAACGTATCGTAAATCCCGTCAATACTATCGTCTTGCATCGCCAAAAGGAAACAAGAAGACATTTGAGGTTTTGGAGTTCCGGCATTGAATAATGTAGGCGTTGCATGCGTAAAGAATTTTTTCGACATTAAGTCGTACGTCTCAATCACCGAATCTAAATCATCTAAATGGATCCCAACCGAAACACGCATCAACATATGTTGCGGACGCTCCACTATTTTTCCGTTTATTTTTAGTAAATAAGAACGTTCTAAAGTTTTAAACCCAAAATAATCATAATTGAAATCTCTGTTATATATCACATGTGAATCCAAAAATTCAGCATTTTTCATAATCACCTGATGAACTTCTTCAGATAACAAAGGTGCATCTTGTCCATTTCTCGGGTTTACATAATGAAACATATCGTTCATTGTTTCCGAAAATGATTTTTTAGTATTGGAATGCAAATTCGAAATTGCAATTCTTGCTGCCAATTGTGCGTAATCAGGATGCGCAATAGTCATCGACGCGGCAGTTTCGGCTGCTAAATTATCTAATTCTGACGTAGAAACTCCATCATAAAGCCCTTCAATTACTCGCATTGCGACTTTCACGGCATCAACCAAATCATTCAAACCATAACATAGTTTTTTAATTCTATCTGTGATTTTGTCGAACATTACCGGCTCTTTGTGGCCATCTCTTTTTACTACGTACATACTTTTGTTTGTTTTTTAAAACAGAAAATCCCTTCGCTGTTTTTCGTTATTTGTTAGTCATTGCGAGGAACGAAACAATCTCAATTATTGTTTCATTTGCTCAATTTTTTTTGGAGCCATATCCAGCTATCCATTTCAATCTTTCTAGTCCTGAAAAAAGTTCAGGACTAGAAAGGATTTCCATTACTATCTGGGCTAATCAGTATTAGAAACAAAAAGAAATCAGTAAATCATTTAAGATTTAAAAAATCAAAATATTTCTTTAACATTAAAATATTTAGAAAAATTAAGACAAAACTTAATCGATCTTAATTCCTTCATGGTTTGATAAAAATCTAAAAATCGGCGTCAAAAGATATTTTTTGAGCATCACCATCTGTGTTCATTACACCTGCTTTTTGATATTCAGCCACTTTCTTTTCAAAGAAATTTGTTTTTCCTTGAAGCGAAATCATATCCATAAAATCAAATGGGTTTGTAGTATTATATTCTCTGTCGCAACCTAATTCCACTAACAATCTGTCAGCAACAAATTCTAAATATTGTGTCATCAATACGGCATTCATTCCTATCAAACTTACCGGAAGTGACTCGGTGATAAATTCTCTTTCAATATTTAAAGCATCTACAATAATGCTTCTGATTCTTTCTTTTGGCACTTTATTCACCAAGTGATGGTTGTGTAAATGCACGGCAAAATCACAGTGCACTCCTTCATCACGAGAAATCAATTCGTTAGAAAACGTCAATCCTGGCATTAAACCCCGTTTTTTTAACCAATAAATCGAGCAAAATGCTCCCGAAAAGAAAATTCCTTCCACTGCTGCAAAAGCAATCAAACGTTCTGCAAATGAATCCGATTCAATCCATTGCAAAGCCCAGTCCGCTTTTTTCTTAATCGCCGGAAAAACCTCTAAAGCATTGAATAATTCATCTTTCTCCACTTCATCTTTTACATAGGTATCAATCAATAACGAATAGGTTTCGCTGTGAATGTTTTCCATCATAATTTGAAAACCGTAAAAGAATTTCGCTTCCGCATATTGCACTTCGTTTACAAAATTTTCTGCCAGATTTTCATTTACAATGCCATCTGAAGCAGCAAAAAATGCCAAAATGTGCTTCACAAAATAACGCTCATCATCCGAGAGTTTGTTGTTCCAGTCATTTAAATCCTGTGACAAATCGATTTCTTCAGCCGTCCAGAAACTGGCTTCCATACTTTTATAAAATTCCCAAATGTCATGGTGTTTGATAGGAAAAATTACGAAACGATTTTTATTTTCTTGTAAAATTGGTTCAACTTGAGTCATTATAATTGTTTGTTTTTTTGAGGTTTTAACAAATTTTTAAGCTTTTTGAGAGATACAAAGATTGTAAAATATTGCGGTTAATAAAAGCCAAACTTATTCACAATCCCCTATAGTTTTTAACAAATAGAAAAATTAAGATATTTTTCATACAAATTTTAAAACACTTAAATTCAGTATTTTAAATAATAATTAAAGGAATGAAGCACCGTAAAATATAGTTTTTTTAAATAATTAAACAAGAAAAACAGAATTCTTATTTACTTATTTTTTCATGTCTTGCGCCACCTTTTCAAGTTCAGCATACCAGTCTTCGCCAAATTTACGAATCAGGGCTTCTTTGACAAATTTGTATACCGGAACTTCAAGTTCCTGACCTAAAGAGCAGGCGGGATCACAAATATCCCATTTGTCATAATTAACAGCGGCAAACTCCGTAAAATCTTTCACCCGAACTGGATACAAATGACAAGAAACTGGTTTTTTCCAACTAATTGCTCCTTGATTATAGGCTTGTTCAATACCACACAGAGCGGTCTTACCGTCAAATATTGCGTAGGCACAATCTTTGTCGTCAATCAATGGCGTTTCAAGATCACCATCGGTACCTTTTACCCAAGTTCCTTGCGCTTCAATTGCAGCAATTCCTTGTTTGCGTAAAAAAGGCTTGATCTTTGGATAAATAGATTCGAGGATTTGAGTCTCCTCAAAACTCAATGGTGCACCAGCGTCACCATCTACGCAACAAGCGCCTTTACAAGCAGTCAAATTACAAACAAAATCTTTTTCGAGTAAGTCTTCTGAGACTATGGTTTTTCCTAGTTGAAACATTCTGCAAAGATATTCAAGAAATTTGAAAAAGCACCTCAGCAACTCATAAATTCGTAAACAAAACCGAATAAAATTAAAACGAATTTACCTAATTTTATACTCCTGATTTTTTAACTTCGTTTACTTTTGTTTTCAAACTTATACAAACAATTGCATTTTTTATTTCTTTACAGTTCATCCTCTTTCACCAACCAAAAACACAGAACCATTTGAAATGGTTTTAAAAAATATTGAGTATTAATTGCCTTAGTTGTGCCCTAAAAACGATAAAAATCAAACTGTTACTTTTTTAGGACTATGAAATACAGGTCAACTATTCCCTCCTAGAAAAAAAAATCTTCTCAAAAAAAAAGGCATTAAAATTAAAAAATCTACTCCTCCAATAATCAGGGAAATTATCTACTTTTACCATAAATAAAAAAAGTCTGTTATGGAATTCGATATTCGAGAAATAATCACCGTAGGAATGGTACTTTTTGCCGTAATTGACATCGTGGGATCCATCCCGATTATCATTGATTTAAGAGCAAAACACGGACATATTGAATCCGAAAAAGCATCCATTGTAGCCGCCGTCATCATGATTGTTTTTCTTTTTGCCGGAGAAGAACTCTTAAAACTAATTGGAATCGATGTCAATTCTTTTGCTGTAGCCGGATCCTTTGTGTTGTTTTTCTTGGCATTAGAGATGATTTTAGGAATTCGGATTTACCGGGACGAAGAAGCCAGCTCTGCCTCAATTGTTCCCCTTGCCTTCCCTTTGATTGCTGGAGCCGGAACAATGACCACTTTACTCTCTTTACGCTCCCAATTTTATACCATAAATATTGTAATTGCCATTTTATTAAATATCATTTTGGTCTATATCGTTTTAAAATCATCCTCAAAAATAGAAAAATTATTAGGCGAAAACGGACTTGGTGTAATCAGAAAGACTTTTGGCGTAGTACTTCTGGCGATTGCTGTTAAATTATTCGCTGCGAATGTTAAAGGTTTGTTTGTCTAAAATATAATTTCCTAAATTTACCCTTAAATTATTGTAAAATAAAAAATCTGATTTTTTTGGAGCATTTTATTCTAAATAAATAACCCCTCCAAACATCTGCATTTTTTACCAAAAACAAAAACATCTTATGAAAATTTTCACTAACATCTTGGTATTTTTAGCAATAGCGCTAATCCTATTTAATGTTACTTTACTGGATTTCAAAAATCCATTTCAAGGAGATAGCGTAGTTGCATTTATTGGAATGGCGGCCTCTTTTTGTGCTGTATTGATTCTTCTGATATTCAGAATGTCAAAGAAAATAGAAGAAAAAACAAACGAAAAATAGCCTTGGTCTTTGATGTACTTATCCTTGGCGGTGGCGTATCTGGCATGTCATGCGCTCTAGTTTTGGGTTCTGCAAACAACAAACCCTTTGTGTCTAATAAAAAAATCGGGGTGTTTACCCATCAAAAAACCTCTGCCCTTAAGGAAGCGCTATTCAATAATGTCTACGGAATCCCTGCAGGCACATTAGGCGCTGATTTATTGAAAGAAAGTACAGGACATCTTTTAGAAAAATATCCGCACATTACACAAATTCCCAACGAAAAAGTACTAAAAATTGAGGGCACCGCTCCTGAGTTTGCTGTAACTACAAATAAAAAAACCTACAAGACCCGCATAATTGTTGTAGGTGTCGGATCTGCAAATACTTTTGCTATTGAAGGTTTAATGCCATTTGTAGAACCACATCAAAAATCCCTTCCCGAAAAACAACGAATCCAACTCAAAAACAGCGATCACAAAGTCAAGGAAGGCATTTACGTGATAGGCACTTTAGCCGGATGGAGAAGCCAACTGGCCATTGCTGCAGGCAGTGGAGCTGCAGTAGCAACAGATATTCTAACTTTATGGAATGGCGGAATTCAGACTCATGCTCATGATAGCATTAGATAAATAGAATTTCATTCTGGAAAATCTCTCAAAAAATAGTGTTAGGTTTACACCTTCAATTCACTGTTTTATGGGATCATTTTTTTTGGGACTGGCAAGACTCCTGATTTTTATCGGATTTGTTTCTTTTTTTTCGATTGTGTTTTTTCTTTTTTCTTTTTTTCGAAGCAACGAAATTAACGCCCAAAAAGCTCTTATCCTGCGGGACTTTATAATTCGCACCTCAAATACCCTTTTGGGCATACGCACTATTATCTATGGCGACAAGCCGAAAGTTCAAGGACTAATCGTAGCCAATCACCGTTCCTATTTTGACCCAATTGTTATCGTAAACCAAATACATGCTTTTCCTGTAGGGAAAAAAGAAGTTGCCTCATGGCCTATGATTGGCTACATCTGCAAAATATCCGGCGTTTTATTTGTAGATAGAAAGTGTCCAAAAAGCCGACAAGAAACCGCCGAAAATATCCGAGAAGTTCTTGCCAAAGGATATTCGATCATTAATTTTCCAGAGGGGACAACAGCGGTTTTGCCAACGACTCTTGATTTCAATTACGGCTCTTTTGTAATGGCTACTAAGATTAAAGCTGCCGTGATTCCTATTGCAATAGATTATAAAGAAAAAACAGACGCTTTTATTGGTGACGACACTTTCATTCCGCATTTTTTAAAATGCTTTGGAAAACGGACCACTGAAATTAAAATAACTTATTTTCCGGCTATTTATTCTGAAGATGCAGCCTATTTATTAAGTACGTCAAAGAAAATGATAGATAACGAACTCATTCGATATAGAAAAGATTGGGACAATCAAAATTAGTTTTCTTTTTAAGGGCAAACAAAATCAAGAGTGAAATTTTCTAATTAAGCATCAAGTCCTAAGCTAATAAGCATCTCAAAAATAGAATCTTCATTTAGTGCCACTTTCTTTAAAACAGCTTTAATTCCTTCCACATTTTTTTGTTCCAGAGCATTATCAAAGTCATTTATAAGGCCTCCAACATACAAACGCTCATTAACTGTCATTCCAGAAAACTTACTTTCCATACTGTGAAATATAGTGATTATTATTTTTTCAAAATTGCCTTAATCATGGCATCCTCTTTCAATATAATCTCATAATAAGACCGTTCCCCATACAATTGCCGAGCAAATTCAGCAGCCAGGTATCGTTTTACCAATGATTTGCTTTTTCCAAATTTCAAATCCAATCCGTTGCCAAAAATAAATTTCTGAAATGAATTGAAATATGCCTCTGTTTGATTCATTTTAGATTGGAACTGAGCAAAAGTGAGTCCTTTAAAGGCGCTCCGATTTTTATCCAATTGTTCGAAAACAAAATTCCCTACGATTCCCGATTGCAATAAATAAGCGGTACTTCCATTTCCATGTTCCACCTCAAGCGGTACAAAAACATCAGGAACAATACCGCCACCGCCATATACAATTTTACCTTTTTTAGTTTTGAATTGCAAGGTGTCTGAAACTTTTATACTGTCTTTTTGATATAGTTCCCCATTTTCAAAACGCGTTTCTGATTCTTTAAAATACGCTTCATTCCCTTTTGAATAGGGTTTTTGAATCGACCGGCCTGTTGGCGTATAATATCTGGCAACAGTCAAGCGAACTGCTGAACCGTCAGCAAAATCCATTTCTCGTTGCACCAATCCCTTTCCAAAAGAACGGCGGCCTACAATAGTCCCCCTATCATTATCCTGAACGGCTCCTGCAAGAATTTCACTTGCTGAAGCGCTGTTTTCATTAATTAGAATAAAAACATTTCCTTTTTCAAAACTGCCTTTTTGGGTTGCAAATGTCTTGTCTATAGTACCTTTTTTGTTTTTGGTAAAAACAATCAGTTGTTTGTTTGGCAACAATTCATCCGCGATAGCAATTGCTTCTTCCATATAACCGCCACCGTTATCTCGGACATCAATAATAAGTGACTTCGCACCTCGTTGCTTAAGTGCAGACAAATTTTGCATAAACTCCTTGTAAGTAGTTTCGGCAAAACGATTTATTTTTATGTATCCTGTCGCATTACTCAAGAGCAAAGCGGCATCAACACTTTTTAAGGGAATAACATCGCGTTTTAGTTTTAGCTTGAGTTTTTTACGTTCTGATTTTCTATATATTGTAAGCTCAATATTAGAACCTACGGCCCCTTTTAATTTAGAAAACAAACTGTCTGTGGGCAACTTACGTCCGAACAATTTGGTTTTATCAGCATATAGAATCCGATCACCTGATTTTATTCCTGCTTTTGCCGAAGGGCCGTTTTCTACAGGTTTTATGACCGCTACAGAATCTTTATACATATAAAAATTCACTCCTATTCCCACAAAATTACCCTTCATGCTTTCCATTACCTGTTGCTGCTCGCTAGCGGGAATATATACGGAATGCGGATCAAGTTGCGCAAGAATATTATCAACGGTAAGATTTACAATAGAATCCGTATCAACCGCATCAACGTATTCAGTATCAATAAAATCAATGAGTGTATTCAGCTTAGTTTTAGAATTATTTTTAGCTGTGAAATCAGCTCTACCGGGAAAATGCAACATCCCGCCCAACACAACGCCAAAAGCAAGTGTTGAGAAAAGGAGTAGCGGTAAATATTTTGTATTAAATTTCATATAAAGTTATCATTAAAAGAATAATATAACCTGACGTGCATCATCGTTTTAATTTTTTTTGCACGTTCTTTTATTCCTCCAAAACTGGAATATGCTCAACCTCTACTCCGGCTTTTATCAAAAACTGAATGCCGGAATCATCGCGATAGCCATTGTGATAGACCACTCTTTTTATTCCCGACTGGTGAATCAATTTACTGCACTCTTTACAAGGTGAAAGTGTGATATACAAGGTGGCTCCTTCACAGGATTGTGTTGATCGCGCTACCTTGAGGATCGCATTTGCCTCAGCATGTAAAACATCCCAGCGGGTTAATCCTTGCTCATCTTCACAACAGTTTTCAAAACCGGAGGGCGTTCCGTTATACCCATCTGAGATTATCATTCTGTCACGCACAATAATTGCACCAACTTGTTTTCGTTTACAATAGGACAGCAAGCTCCATTCTTTGGCAATTCTAAGGTATGCTTTGTCGTATTTATTTAATTTTTTTTCGTTCATTTTATCTTATCCAGATTTCACTTTCCACAATCATTGGTATCACTACTCCTATTATAAATGCTGACATTACTAATGTCCAGTCGCGTTTTGAAAATCTAAAAACAGTCTGAACAATGTAGGCTAAAATCAAAACCACAAAAACCACTACAATCTGGGCGGCTTCTATACCTAGTGCAAATTCTGACAGTGGCAAGACTTTAGACATAGCATTTCCTCCAAGAATCGATTTGAAATAATTTGAAAAACCCAACCCATGAATTATCCCAAAGAAAAGCGTGATAAAAAACATCAGATTGAGGCTTTCTTTCTTGCTCGATTTTCCTGCTGCAAAAAGATTAAACAATCCGGTTACCAAAATTGTTATTGGAATTAATAATTCGACCACATTCACTTTAATCGCAACTACTCCAAAAACGGAAAGCAGTAAAGCCATGGTATGCCCTATGGTAAAAAGGGTCACCAGAAGCACAACTCGTTTCCAATCCTTAAAAGAGAATGGTACAGCTAAGGCGATTAAAAATAAAACATGATCATACGCATGGATATCTAAAACGTGTTTTAATCCTATTTGAAAGTAAACCCAAAATTCTGACATCAGCAAAGTATTAAGTTGATAAAGGGGCTGTAAACTTACGATTAATTTTGAAAATGATTCATTTGAACATTCAAATAAATACAAATCAAAAGCAGGTATGTCGAAAGAAAAAATAAAAATAAAAATAAAAATTAATACTTTAAAATAGATATATCTTTGTACGATACAAAAACCACAATTATGTCATTTTCAGATTTATTTGATAGCGAATTCAAACAAAGAAATAGAGGTCATTTTTCATCTATTGTCCGTGTAGCACTAACTGACGAGAAGATTTCTCCAGAAGAAAAAGCATTTGTAGATAAATTAGCCGTTCGATTAGAAATTTCTCCTGCAGAATATGAAGAAATTTTACAGGATCCGCTAAAATACCCTATCAATCCTCCTTATTTATATGAACAAAGGATAGAGCGACTGTATGATTTAGCCAGAATCGTTCATGTTGACCACCATTTAGGAGACAAACAAGAGCTGATGTTACGGAAAATTGGCATTGGAATAGGATTTGACCCTGAAAATATAAATCAAATTGTAGAAAATGCGCTTCTGCTTGTAGAAAAAGAAGTAGATTTGGATACGTTCATTACTGAAATACAAAATATCAATACGTAGATTATACCTATAAAAAAGCTTCCGCCAAGACGGAAGCTTTTTGTTTTTAGTACTTGCTTAGTTTTGCTTTAAGCATAAATTCTTCCGATTTTTCAACCATATTGTAGCTTCCACAGAAAAAAGGAACGCGCTGATGCAGTTCCGTTGGTTCAATTTCCATCACCCGATCAAATCCATCCGATGCTTTTCCTCCCGCCTGTTCTGCGATAAAAGCTAATGGGTTGCATTCATACAACAATCGTAATTTCCCTTTGGATGCTTTTGAACTTGTTGGATATAAATAAATCCCTCCTTTAATCATATTGCGATGAAAGTCAGAAACTAAACTTCCGATGTATCGAGAAGTATAAGGCCTGTCTCCTTCTTCCAGCTGACAATATTTGATATAATCCTTTACTCCTTGCGGAAAATGGACATAATTACCTTCATTGATGGAATAAATATGGCCATCGGTTGGGAATTTCATTTTAGGATGAGACAAGTAAAAAGTACCAATAGCAGGATTCAGCGTAAATCCGTTCACACCGTGCCCAGTTGTATAAACTAACATAGTCGAAGTCCCGTAAATCACATAGCCTGCAGCAACCTGATTGATCCCCGGCTGTAAAAAATCTTCCAACGTAACTGGAGTTCCTATTGGGGTAATTCTCCTGTAAACCGAAAATATTGTCCCTACAGAAACATTAACATCAATATTAGACGAGCCGTCAAGGGGATCCATCAATACAACATATTTATTATTGTGGCTGTGGTCACTTCCTTCCACAGTAATGAAATCATCATTTTCTTCAGAAGCGATTCCGCATACGATCTCGCGATTAATTAATGTTTGAATAAAAACTTCATTGGCATATACATCTAGTTTTTGCTGATCTTCCCCCTGTATGTTTTGCTCTCCGGCAGCACCCACAATATCAACCAGTCCAGCTTTGTTTACTTTATAATTGACTACCTTGGCAGCCAATCGGATGGAGTTGATAATTCGAGATAATTCGCCGGACGAATATTGAAAAGCATTCTGGTTTTCAATGATAAATTCTCCAAGTGTTTTGTTGCGTTCTTCCATTAAGAAATCGTTGTAGTTGTTTTGAAGTCACAAATATCGTTTTTTTTGTGAAATTGATTTGAAAAATAGTTGCTTAGTTTAACCGTATTGTATATTTGCTGATTAAAACATAAAATTAATACGTAAAAATCTAATTTTATTGTGATATTGAAGCATTAAAATAAAAAATTATGAAATGAGCCGTATTGGAGATTGATCCAATAGCCAATCGAAAAAGCAAATTTCTTATTCAACTAAAAAACACAAATACATCCCGCACATGACGATCAGAAAAGGAAATCCTGAAGATATGGAAGCTGTTTTAGGGCTCATTCAAGAATTAGCAATATTCGAGAAAGAACCCGATGCCGTCCTTGTAACTGTTGCCGATTTAATTCGAGATGGTTTTGGCCCGGTGCCACTATTTCATGTTTTTGTTGCCGAGGTTCAAGCGGACCCGAGCAATAGCGAACAGGCAAAACAAATTGTAGGTATCGCCTTGTACTACTACCGATTTTCTACTTGGAAAGGAAAAACAATTCACCTGGAAGATTTAGTGGTAAAAGAGACAATGCGTGGCACCGGATTAGGATATGCTTTATATTCTGAAATTATAAAACAGGGTAAAAAAGATCAGGTTCGAAGAGTAGAATGGAATGTATTGGACTGGAATACTCCAGCAATAGAATTTTATGAAAAATCAGGCGCCAAAGTACTCCGTGATTGGTATGTTGTTCACATGGACGAATTGGGAATCACCAATTTTGTAGAGAATAAATTGAAATAAAATAAAGAACAATTTTTGTTTAAAATATGAGAGTATTCAAATTTGGAGGAGCTTCTGTAAAAGATGCTGAAGGAATTAAAAACGTGTATGACGTTTTACAAAAAGTGGGCTATGAAGACGTATTGTTGGTCGTTTCTGCAATGGGAAAAACCACAAATGCGCTCGAGGTTGTCATAAAAAATTATTTCGATAAATCCGCTGAATTAAATTCATCTGTTCAAGAAGTAAAAAAGTACCACAATCAAATTTTGATAGATTTATTTGAGGACGAAAAAAACGAAGTCTTCAAAGCTGTTAACACTCAATTTTCAGATTTAGAGTATTTCCTGACCCACAATAAATCACCCAATTATAATTTTGTCTACGATCAAATTGTCAGTTATGGCGAATTAATTTCGACCACAATCCTAAGTCATTTCATGAATTTCATGGGCATAAAAACACAATGGCTGGATGTTCGGAATTTCATAAAAACCAATGCTACATACAGGGATGCGGAAGTAGATTGGGAATTGACACAGAAGAACATTGCCAAAAACGTAAAACGTAAAACACTAAACATTACACAAGGATTCTTAGGTTCTGACGAAAATAACTTTACCACCACTTTAGGCCGAGAAGGATCTGATTATACGGCTGCAATTTTTGCGTATTGCTTAAATGCCGAAAGCGTGACCATCTGGAAAGATGTTCCCGGAGTAATGAATGCCGATCCAAGATATTTTGAAAATGCGAGTTTATTGAATCAGATTTCGTACCGTGAAGCCATAGAACTGGCTTTTTATGGGGCAACGGTTATTCACCCAAAAACACTACAACCTTTGCAAAAAAAGGAAATTCCGTTGTATGTAAAATCCTTTATAAATCCGTTACTAAAAGGAACGAGCGTTTCCAAAGGAGTCGACTTAGAACCTTATTTACCGTGTTTCATCGTCAAAAGAAACCAGCTTTTGATTTCGCTTTCCTCTATCGATTTCTCTTTTATCATGGAAGAAAACATCAGCGAAATTTTTGCATTATTCCATCAATTCAAAATAAAAGTGAACTTGATTCAGAATTCAGCAATTAGTTTCTCCGTATGTGTAGAAGATAAATTTGACAATTTCAAAGCCCTGAATGCTATCTTGTCTAAAAAGTTTAAGGTAGAGTTTAATGAAAATGTCACCTTATACACCATCCGACATTTTAACGAAACAGCAGCCGAAACCGTTGAAAAAAACAAAGTTGTGTTATTGAAACAGGTCAGTCGGGAAACCATACAAGTGATCACAAAGGAAGTGTAACCCTAAAAAAGATGCGCAACCCAAAGTATAAATGGAGATCAGAATCAAATTCTGATCTCCATTCTTTTAATACTTTAAAACCCAAACGCTAAAATCGAAACCTTTTGTAATTATCAAATTATAAATACTACTTTTGACACTTTCGAGTTATAGTATTTATGTTGAAAAAATTACTTTTTTGGACTGTAATAAGCTGTATTTCTGGGCTCCACGCACAGGAAATAAATTCGTTGTACAAAACAAAAAAAATCCCTTTTTCCCGTGACACCATTCATCTTGAAAAAGAAAGCATTAATTCCAGTTTTTTCAAATTGCTTGACGCCAATAGCAAACCCATCGAAACCCTTTTTTATACGGTAAATTTCAGTGAAGGGACTTTGTTTTTAAAAGAAAACAGCGCCCAATACAACGATTCAATAACGATACACTATTTGAAATTTCCGGAGATCCTTACTAAAGAATACCGCATTTATGATTCTGCCAAAGTAGTAAGCAACGAAGCCGGATCAGGTGATTTATATACCCTCAAAAATAAAAACCCAAATAAAAATGTGCCTTTTGACGGCTTGAACACATCCGGAAGTATTACCCGTGGCATTACCATAGGAAACAATCAAAATGCCGTTTTGAATTCCAATTTAGACTTACAAATCACAGGAAAAATCTCTGAAAAAGTAAGCTTAAGAGCCTCCATTCAAGACAGTAACATTCCGCTGCAGGATGGCGGTTATTCCCAAAAATTAGACCAGTTCGATAATGTATTCATGGAATTATTCAGTGCCGATTGGAATATTCGAGCGGGTGATATTTTTCTGGAGAACAAGAAATCCCAATTCCTGAATTTCAATAAAAAAGTGCAGGGACTCGCCACCACCTTCACCTTTGGAACCGAAGAAAACAAAACAAATGTATTTGCCTCAGCAGCGCTGGTCCGAGGACAATATGCAAAAAGCGATATCGTGGGCCAAGAAGGCAATCAGGGTCCCTATAAATTAAAAGGGCAAAATGGAGAGTTGTATGTACTCGTTATTTCAGGTTCAGAGCGGGTGTATGTAAATGGTGTTTTATTAAAACGAGGCGAAAACAATGATTACACGATTGATTATAATGCGGGTGAAATCGTGTTTACCCCGCTTTTCACGATTACCTCCGAAATGCGAATTGCCATAGAATACCAATATTCAGATCGAAATTACACTCGATTTATAACCTATGCAGGCGCCACACACGAGAATAAAAACTGGAGTTTTGGAGGCTATTTATATTCGGAAAACGACCTCAAAAACCAACCTTTACAACAAAATTTATCCCAAGAACAAGCCCAGATATTAGTTAATGCGGGAGATAATCCTGATTTAATGGTTGCCCCGTCAGCATTTGCAGATTCCTATTCTGAAAACAAGGTGCTGTACCGAAAAACAATCCTCAATGCTGTGGAAATTTTTGAGTACTCAAATGAAGCACAGCAGGAATTATTCAATGTACGATTTACTTTAGTAGGACTGAATAATGGAAATTATATTTTGACAAATTCAGCCACGATCACCCGGGTTTATGAGTATATAGCTCCCATTAACGGCGTTCCGCAAGGAAATTATGCACCCATCATACAATTGATTGCTCCTACAAAAATCCAAGTGACTACCTTTTTAGGAAAATACAATCCCACTGAGAAAACAGTTCTCGATTTTGAAATTGGTCTCAGCAATAACGACAGCAATTTATTTTCGCCCGTTGACGATGCAAACAATCAGGGCCTGGCTGCAAAAATCAATGCCAAGCAACGGCTTTTTTCAAAAAAATGGCACGTAGATGCTTTTGCGAATTATCAATTTATTCAGCGAAATTTCAGGGCTGTAGAACGGCTGTACAACATCGAATTTGACCGGGATTGGAACTTAGGAACTGCGGCTATAGGAAATCAAAGCTTGTTAATTTCCGGACTGCAATTGGATTTAAACCCTAAACCCAACTCAACAAACAAAGGACTATTGATGTATCAGTTTGAAAAACTGGATTTTTCGGGAAATTTTTCGGGAAATCGACATGTTTTAAATGGCTTGTTTCAAATAAAAAACTGGACTTTTCAAAATCAAGGCAGTTCCCTAAAAAGTGACGGAACGATTTCATCCTCTGAATTTTTAAGAAACCAATCCCAAATCCGTTTTCATTTTGACAAAAACTGGATTGGCTCTCGCTTGCGCTTAGAGGACAATCAGGAGAAAAATAAAATTTCAAATGAATTTTCGGCTTTGAGTCAAAAATTTACAGAGTACGGATTTTTTACCGGTCGCGGAGACAGCACCAAAGTTTTTGTAGAATTGGGATACCTAAGAAGATCCAATGACAGTTTACAAAATGGACTGATCCAAAGGGTCAATTCGTCTCAGACTTTCCTTTTGAAATCAAAATTGATTCAAACTAATAAAAGCGATTTATCCCTATATGCTAATTACAGAATCTTGGATTTTGTGGATGCAACAAGAAAAAGAGAACCTACGTTAAATTCCAGAATAATTTATACGGATCGTTTTTTCAATCAATTGATACAAAGCACAACGGTTTATGAAACGAATTCCGGGACCATTCCCCAACAGGAATTCACGTATCTGGAAGTTCCTGCGGGCCAGGGAATTTACACCTGGAACGACTATAACGGCAATGGAATTCAGGAATTACAGGAGTTTGAAGTCGCCACGTTTATTGACCAGGCAAAATTCATCCGCATCTTTCTTCCCAACAGGGTTTACATAAAAACACATCAAAACAAATTCTCGCAATCCGTGACCCTGAATCCCAATCACTGGCAGAACGAAAAAGGTTTTAAGAAAATACTTTCGTATTTCTACAATCAAACCGCTTTCATCATCGACCGAAAAACTAGAAGTGAGGGTGATAATTTCGAATTAAATCCGTTCAGCAGTTCTACTGAAAATGTGTTGGGATTAAACTCGAGTTTAAGGAACAGTTTGTTTTACAATAGAGGAAAACAAAACCACTCCGCCACGTATTCATATCTGCAAAATAAAACTAAAAACTTGTTGTCTATAGGCTCTCAAGAGGCTACCAACAATTCGCATCAATTGCAGTACAATCATTTGTACCAGAAAAGCTGGCTACTTGGTTTTTTTGCCAAAACGATACAAACAACCATTGAATCAGAAAATTTCCCGGAGAAAAATTATGCTATAAACGGTTATCAATTAGCTCCTAAAATCAGTTATCTGTTTTCTAAAAGCACGAGCTGGGACCTCTTTTATGAATTACAGAATAAAAAAAACCAAATTGGGGTTTCAGAAACGCTGCTGCAAAACCGTTTTGGAACTGCCTTTTCGTATGCAGGCACAAAAAAATTTACGATGAACGGCGAAGTCTCTTTTTACCAAAATAAATTCGAAGGAAATGAATTCTCTTCGGTTGGATTTCAAATGCTGGAAGGGCTACAAACCGGACAAAACATCACTTGGAGGCTTCTTTTACAAAAAAATATCACCCAGTTTTTAGATGTTAATTTTAATTATCAGGGTCGGAAAAGTGAAACAACCCAGGCCATACATACTGGAAATATTCAATTGAGAGCCTATTTTTAATACCACAATTTAATAGTTTGGTAATGCCCTCGCAATATTAAATACACGTTCATTGTCTATCTTTCAAATTTAAACCACTAAACTACAAAGCCACATGGATTTGAATGCCAACCAACAAACTATTTTGATTGCGCCATTAAACTGGGGCTTAGGCCATGCTACACGTTGTATTCCAATTATTAAGGCCTTATTAGAGAACAACTACATTCCTATAATTGCTTCTGATGGAATTGCATTGGCTTTGCTAAAAAAGGAATTCCCTACTGTACAAACGCTGGAACTGCCATCCTACCAGATAGAATATGCAAAAAATGGAGCTCACTTTAAATGGAAATTATTAAAAAATAGCCCAAAAATGCTTGAAGCAATTTGGGAAGAAAAAAAAATAATTAAAAAATGGATCTCAAAATATAGGATAGACGGGATTATATCCGACAACCGACTGGGTGTGTTCAGCAAAAAAATTCCTTCGGTATTTATTACCCATCAATTGAATGTAATGACTGGCAATACCACTTGGATTACCAGTAAGATCCACCAACATATTATAAAAAAATACACAGAATGCTGGGTTCCAGATCTTGCCGGATCAATTAATCTAACCGGAAAAATGGGACATGTTGACGATCCAAATCTCAAAATTAGATACATTGGTCCTTTGAGTCGATTGCAAAAAAAATTAGTCCCAAAAAAATATGATTTAATGATTATTCTTTCCGGACCAGAACCTCAGCGCGGCTTGCTGGAGGATTCCCTGAAAAAAGAAATCGCACGATACCACGGGAATGTCATATTTATTGAAGGAAAGATTGAAACCGAACAAATAGTAACTCAAATCAATCCTGTTACCTATTATAATTACATGAATTCTTCCCAGTTAGAGCAGGCTTTTAACGAAAGTGAAATGGTGCTGTGCCGTTCCGGATACACCACAATTATGGATCTAGCCCAACTCCGTAAAAAGGCTTTTTTTATTCCAACTCCAGGCCAATACGAACAGGAATATTTAGCCAGAAAGCTAAAAAAAGAAGGGTTAGTTCCCTATGCAAATCAAGACGATTTCAAAATTGAAAATCTTAGTGAAGTAGCGTCCTACCGTGGTTTACAAACCTTGCATTGCAATATTGACTGGAAATCGCTTTTTGATATTTTCCAAAACACAAAAATAAGTACCCTTAACCCCTAAAAACCCATTCTCTCAAATGGTTTTTTTAAGATTAGTATTGAATGTTTACCAAAAAAAGAAGCACTACTGAATTACAGATTTGTACCTTTTAAATTAGCATGGCTATTGAATTCTTTGAATAATTCGAGTAAGTGCATCGTTGCTTTTATCAAATCATTAGTTTCTAAAAGTAACGCGAAATACAACTTGCTGTTTTTAGGACTGGTTTCTACCGTTCTAATTCTTTCAATTTGTTTTTTAATTAATTTAGATACTTGATCGTAAATCTCCATTTTGGTTTCTAAAAGAACATCAATTTTGTCAAACGAACCTTCTTGAAAAATAACAATAATATCTTCAAATAATTTTTCAAGCTTATTGTCTAAGCTTTTCAAATCCCTAATTTGATTGAATTTTAATTGTTTGTGATTGTTATTGATATGTGCATAGCTGTTTTGTGAGATGAATCCAAGGGACTGAATCATGTCTTGAAGATAACCCAAAATCATGACATAAAACATACTGCCCTCTGCCGAGGTTTCATCCAGATTCTTTATAAAATAGTATACATTACTCTTTAATTCATCGACTTCTTTTTCGAGTTTTTTGATGTCTTTTTTATTCTCCTTTAACTTCCCTAAATCCTGAAGGCTAAGATTTTCGATAACCTCTCTATAAATCGTGTTTGAACCGCTTATCACTCTGGAAATCTGAATGGTACACTCCCTAATAACTTCATTTATGGTAACAATATCTTCTCTTTTCAAGAGCAATAATTCTTGCTGGGCTTTAATGGTTTTAGTATGCTTTCTTGAACTTCGATACAAAAGAATTCCTAATCCAACCAGCAATCCGATGAAAGCATATACTTGACCTACTTTGAGGAAATACGCAAAGATAAAGGCCGAAACAAATGCAACAATTGCTGTTACAAACCATCCCCCAATCACATTAAAAACCCCTGCAATACGATACACTGCGCTTTCGCGGTCCCAAGCTCGATCTGCAAATGAAGTTCCCATGGCCACCATAAAAGTAACATAAGTTGTAGAAAGTGGCAACTTTAAAGAAGTCCCTATCGATATCAAAATGCTGGCTACCATCAAATTTACAGCAGCACGAACCATATCAAAAGCAGGTTCGTCCTTTCTTTTTTTTCCTTTGACTTCCTGTTTCTCAAATTGCTTATCAATTTTTATTTGGATTGATTTTGGTAAAAAATAATTAATTCCCAGTCCGATATAAACGCCAAATCGCACAATATATCTGGATAACATATTGGGTGAAAAACGCTCTACGCCATCACCCTGTCTGGATAAATTAAGGCCGGTCTCGATGACAGTTTTGGCTTTTTTTGAAGTCCAAAGTGTTATAACCATAACCACTCCTGCAAAAACTAAAAAATAAAATGGCGCCACAATATTATCATTAGCCAAAGCTCCCATCATAAATTGATCTCCAGAAATTCCTGAACCATTGAAAATTTCATAGGAATTATAGGCCGCAATAGGAACGCCGATAAAGTTAACCAAATCATTCCCGGCAAAAGCTAAAGCCAAAGCAAAAGTCCCCACTATGATGATTACTCGGAGAATATTTATTTTGAAGAAAGTCATCAACACTTGAGAAAGCAGTGTAAAAAAAACAAAATTTACTCCTATTATCAGTAATTGATTGCTTTTTATCCAGACATGAGTAGCTTGATCGATAAAAGAAACTCCTTTCAATCCTTTAATCAGGATAAAAAAAGTAATCGCAGTAATGGCTAATCCTCCAAAAACTGCACCTATATATTTGACTCTTTTTTCATATTGAAAAGTAAAAATTAGTCGAGAAACATATTGCACAAAACTTCCAAGAGTGAAAGAAAGAATGACAGACAGTAGGATACTAAAAACAATTTGTGATGCTTTTTCAGTGTTGATATAATCACTTAAAGTATCAAAACTATCATCCAAAACATAAATTTTATAGACTGCCAAACAGAGCGCTGCCCCTAAAAGTTCAAAAATAATGGATACTGTTGTCGAAGTTGGTAATCCTATTGAGTTAAAAACATCTAATAATATAATATCTGAGATCATTACGGCCAGGAAAATAATCATAACATCATTAAAACTAAACATGCCGGGAACAAAAATACCACTTCGGGCAATTTCCATCATACCACTGGAAAATAGCGCTCCTACTAAAATACCTAGACTGGCCACAATCATAATAGTACGAAACGACACTGCTTTAGAACCAATTGCCGAATTTAAGAAATTTACTGCGTCATTACTAACCCCGACAACTAGATCAATTATTGCCAAAATGCCTAAAACCACAAGCATTACTATATATATTTGTTCCATATCTGTATTAAAGTGAAAGGTGAAATTTTGTTTGCTCTGATAGAATTAGTTTGCCTTCAGAACAACTGTCTCATTGTACGACAACCTCATGATGATTTATGCCTGAATGTTGCTTTATAGTTCAAAAAAGCGTCGTGATGGTACGGTTACAATTGGATGTCATCATAAATTAACCCCAACAAACTTCCGGTGTCTTTTGCAAATATGACCCTCAAAAGTAAGACTGTCGTTACTAAATTATTATTTTGACATGAACTTAATAACATCAATAACACAAGTGAATGATCCTAAAATAATTGTGCTTATTAGGTAAAGGATATTATTAATTCTATTTGACCTGAAGGAACTTAGATGGCCGTACTTATTCCCCTGACTTGGATTTTTCCAGGGTAAATGAAAACTCAGATCCAACATGATACGTGCTGTCTACATAAATTTTCTCGTCATGTGCTTCGATAATATGTTTTACTATGGACAATCCCAGCCCAGAGCCTCCCTCTGTTCTTGCTCCGCTTTTATCTACTCTATAAAAACGTTCAAAAAGTCTTGGGATATTTTTTTTCTCAATTCCTTCTCCGTTATCGGTGACACGAACGATGACTTTTTCTGCTGTCAAATCCTCAATACTTACTTCGGTAGAACCCTTTAATTTTCCGTATTTGATTGAGTTTACAATAAGGTTCATCACCACTTGTTGTATTTTTTCCTGATCTCCAATGACCATAACGGGTTTGTTGTATTTCATGTCAAACATCAACAAAATATCTTTTTTAGATGCTTTCATTTCGAGCAAATCAAATACATTCTGAACGAGTTTAACGATGTCAAACTCGACAATTTCCAGATGCAAATCCCCTATTTCGAGTTTGGTAATCATGTCCAGATCCTGCACAATGTAGATCAGTCTTTCGACTCCTTTTTCGGCGCGTTCCAGGTATTTTTTTCGGATTGTTTTGTCATTCATGGCTCCGTCAAGTAAGGTTGACAGATAGCCCTGAACCATAAAAAGAGGTGTTTTTAGTTCGTGAGAGACATTACCTAGAAATTCTCTCCGGTATTCCTCCCGAACTTTTAAGGTTTCAATTTCCAGCTTTTTGTCAGTAGCAAACTTCTTGACTTCCCTTGTAAGAGTCGCCATGTCAGTGGTTATGGGCTGGTTTCTGAAGGTGCTAGATTCTAATAAAGAAACGTCATCGTATATTTTTTTTACCTTTTTATAAATAAAACGCTCCACCCGATATTGAATCACTATAAATGAAAAAGTAGCAATTGAAATGGCAAAAATCAGGCTAAACTGGTAGGAAAAAGTAAAAAAAAGGTAAATCAGCAAACTAACCAATGCAGTAGAAAAAAGGGTAATATACAGGGCCGACTTTACGGCAAAACGATATGTTTTTTTAAAATTTATTGTCATTTATACTTCAAACTTATATCCCACTCCTTTTATTGTTTTGAACAACTCTTCGCCAATTTTTTCACGTAATTTTCTGATGTGAACATCTATGGTTCTACCACCAACAACTACTTCATTGCCCCACACTTTATCCAGAATTTCATCTCTTTTGAAAACTTTTCCCGGTTTTGAAGCCAATAAATAAAACAATTCAAATTCTTTTCTGGGTAAGGCAATTTCGACATTATCTTTTACAATTTTGTATTCCTCCCGATTGATTTCGATTCCACCAACATTAAGAGTTTCGCTATTTTGTTCTTTTTCTTTTAATCGGCGCAGTAAGGCTTTTACTTTACTGACTAATAATTTAGGCTTTATTGGTTTAGTGATGTAATCATCAGCTCCGGCATCAAAGCCCGCAACTTGAGAGTAATCTTCGCTTCTGGCGGTTAAAAAAGTTATGATTACATTACTGAGTTCCGGTATTTTTCTGATGTTCTCGCAAGCTTCCATGCCATCCATTTCCGGCATCATTACATCCATTATAATTAGGTCCGGCAATTCTTTTTTAGCGATTGCTATAGCCTCTTTCCCGTTTGTGGCAGTACTGATTTGATATCCCTCTTGAGAGAGATTATACCCTACAATTTCTAAGATATCCGGTTCATCGTCTACTAGTAGAATTTTAGTATTTTTTTTCTTCATAAAGCACCAAAAATTATTTTGAATTGTAAATGTAATCATAAATGAGCTATTGAAAAGCTGTTAACGGTAATTTAATATTGAAGCCTCTTTATGATGTAAAATAAAACATAATCATAACAAACCAATAACTTACATTTTACATTTCGGCTGTTACTTTGCAAAAAATTTAAACCAGATGAAATTCAAATTATTATTTTTAACGTTATTTATAACCGCTGTTTCTTTTTCACAGAACAAAGGAACTATAGCAGGTATCTTGACAGATAAGGATTCTAACAACCAATCATTACCATTTGCTAACGTTCTCATTAAAGGAACTAATATAGGAACAAATACTGATATTGATGGTAAATATGCCATAACAATACTTCCCGGAAAATATACTTTACAGTTTAGTTTTGTAGGATATGAATCTGTAGAAGTTCCTGTAACAGTAGTTGCTAATCAAACTGTAACATTAAACAAAACTTTAGGTTCCGGAAGCTACAAACTAGAAGATGTAGTGGTGCGATCTACTGTAAATAGAGAAAAGGAAACCGCTCTTTTATTAGATCAAAAACAAGCGGTCGTGATAAAACAAAGTATCGGTTCACAAGAAATGGCTCGTAAAGGGGTAAGCGATGTTGAGGAAGGATTAACGAAAATTACCGGAATTACAAAAGTAGACGGAAGAGGTTTATTTATTAGAGGTTTAGAAGACCGTTATAATAACTTGTTGATAAACGATCTACAATCCCCTTCTAATAGTCCTTTCAAAAAAATTATTCCTTTGGATTTATTTCCTACTGACGTTGTAGGAATTTTAAATGTATACAAAACATTCAATCCTAATATTTCAGGAGATTTTGCTGGAGCGACTGTCAATATTGAAACACCTCAGCCGAAAAATATCACAAAATTGAATATTGGTTTTGGTTATACCACAAACAACAATCTTGAAGCATTTTTGCTGTCCAATGATGCAAATTCTACTAAAGGGTCTTTAGGAATGCTTGGGAATGACAGAGCACTTCCTAGTGCTTTTGGTTCTGTTCCTAACGGTGCAGAACTTTCTCCTTCAGAATATGAAAATGGTTTTGGTAAAAAATCATGGGACGTTAACAATACTAAAAGCCCCTTGAATTCAAGCATTGGATTTTTACATGCTCAAAAATTCAATCTTAAAAACGAAAGTAATATAAGTTACATTATGTCTTTCAATTTTGATAATAAATACTCTTACAGAGAAGGTGTAGACAGAACCTTCAACCTTGGACAGAGTAATTACGATAATAATTTATACAACAAGCAATATAGTTATCAGACTACTTTTTCTGGATTAGCTGGAATGAAATACAAAACAAACCGATTCAACTTAAACTTCAATACTTTTTTAATTAAAGCGACTGACAGTAAAATTCAAGATCAAATAGGATATGTTAATAGCGCTGCCAATATTACTGATAATCTAATACGAATGAACCAATATGAGGAATCTAAGTATTGGAATACACAATTATTTGGAGACTATAAGTTAACTGAAGATGGCAAACATTCCCTTAAAGCTGGAGGTTCTTATGTAAAGACTTCATTCCAACAGCCCGACCGAAAATTCATTACAGGACGAATAAATGACAATCAAATTGACATGATATACGGTGGTAATAATTTAAACCGTCAATATCTAGACGTAAAAGGAAACTTTTATTATTCGTCTCTCTTAGAATATAATTTAAAATTTGGAAACGAAGAAGAATCCAATAAATTATCAATAGGATATAATAGCTCCCTAAATGACATGCAGTCTACTTATCGCTTCTTTTCAGGGAAAAGCAGAACTAATACACAACCTTACACTGCAAATGTCAACACTGTTAGTGAGAATATTAATCAAGACATAAACAATGGAATTGTATATGTTAAAGAGGAATCCAATGGTGATTATAAAGTCAAATTAAATCAGTTCGTTAATGCGGGATACTTCAATTTGTTCATGAATATTGGAGAAAAATGGGATTTAAATGCTGGAATTAGAGCAGAAAGCTCTACTCGTGAAATAAAATATAGAGAGCAAGGCGATCCTTTTGGAAGCGCTTATCGCAAAAAAACTGATGATAAACTTGATATCTTACCGTCAGTAAATGCAAAACGTATTTTGAATGAAAACAGCAACCTTAGACTTTCATTAGCAAAAACAATCACTAGACCTGTAGCTGTGGAATTGTTACCAATAAATTACATTAATGCTGACGGAACCTCTGAAAGTGGAAATAAAGATTTGAAGGATAGCGAAAACTACAACGTAGATTTTAAATACGAATTATTTCCTAATAATAAAGAAATGTTTGCAATAGGAGTATTTGGAAAAATGATTAATAATCCAATTGAAAGAGTATTCAAACCTACTGCGAATAGTGGTGGTCAGATTACTACTTTTAAAAACTCGCAGCAAGCCGTTATTTATGGTGCCGAAATAGAAATGCTAATCCAATTGAGCAGAATAAACGAATCGCTTTCTAATTTCTCTCTAGGTTTCAACACATCATTAATGAGTACTGATGTTAAAATTGATCTTAAAAAACAAGGAAATGAATTAGAAAACAGTACCAACCGTAAATTACAAGGTGCTTCAAGCTGGTTAATTAATTCTGATTTAAAGTATGATTTCATTCTTAACAAAGATTGGAAAAACTCTATGACCTTAGTGTATAACGTTTATGGAGATAGAATCTTTGCTGTAGGTTCTTCAGGAATTGATCATATCTACGAGAAATCTTTTAGTAAATTAGATTTTGTCTGGACAAATTCTATTTCTAAAAGTATTGAACTTAAATTTGGAATAGACAATATACTAAATCCAAGCTATAAAAAAGAGTTAGGAAGGAAAAGCACTTTGAACATTACTGAAGACTCTCTAGTTTTAAGAGAATTCAAAAAGGGTGTTGGGTTCTCCTTTACTATAGGGTATACGTTTTAAAAACCAAAAAAAGAGCTGTAACGGCTCTTTTTTTGGTTTTTATATAACGTAAACTTTACATCAAATTGATTGTTATATAATACTTTAGTAACAATTACATAACTAAATTACAAAAACTCTAGAGTAATTTTGATTAAAATAATAAACAAAAAAACTTATAATTTTAAATTATTAAAAATGAAAAAATTAGTATTTAGTCTTGCATTACTTACCTTGGTTTTTACAAGTTGCACATCAAGTGATAATGAAACAGTAACAACTACACCAACTGCAACAGGCGATATCACAGGTGACGTTACAACATCAAAAACCTACACTAAAGGTACTTACAAATTGATTGGAGCCGTAAGAATTAAAAGTGGTGCAACACTAACTTTTGAAGCGGGCTCAGTAATTACTGCTGACGTTACGGATGGTTCTGATGTTCTATTAGTAGAAAATGGAGGGAAATTAAATATTTCAGGTACAGCTGCAGAGCCTGTTGTCTTTACTGAAAAATCAAAAACTGCAGGTTCTTGGGGTGGTATTATCATGTTTGGTGATGCTCCAATTGTATCAGGAAAAACAAGTGATGGAACTCCGATTACAACAGCAACTTCTGAGGATGGTACAAATATTGTTTACGGAGGTACAAATGCATCACATAATGGTGGTTCATTAAAATATGTACGAGTAGAATACGCTGGTAAAAAGATTCTTGATGGAAATTCTGAGATGAATGGATTTTCATTTTATTCAGTAGGTTCCGGAACAGTTTTAGAAAATCTTGTAGCTTATAAAGGAGCCGATGACGGTTTTGAGTTTTATGGAGGAACTGTAAGCGCTAAAAATCTTATTTCATACGGTAATACAGATGATTCTTTTGACTGGCAAGATGGATGGCAAGGTCAAGCAAATACTAACTGGTATGCTTATCAAACTGGAGCTGGAAATTACGGAATGGAAATCGAATCGAAAAGTGTAAATAATTCATTTGGTCCTAAAGTATCAAACATCACTTTAAGAAGAGCCGCTGGAACTGTAACAGAGTCTGGCAACCCAACAGAAATTGATGCATTCCAATTTAAAAAAGAAGGAAACGGAGAATATTCTAATGTCGTAATTTCAGGATATACAAATACTGTAACTTCTGGATCTACAACAACAAATGCCGTTGCTGTTAGAATTCAAGACGCGAATACAAACACAAATCAAGTTCTTTCAGGTAAAATAAAAATGTTGAATGTTAAAATTTCTGATAATACTCCATTATCTGGAGCTGGTGCAAGTACATTTACTGTAGCTTTCCCATCTGCAAACTACACAACAAGCACTTCAGCAACTGGAGCGGCATTAACTCCTGGAACATGGGCAATTGTTGATGGAGTTAATTTGTTAGGGAATTTGTAATTAACAATCCAATCGATTTATATCAAACATCCTGAAAATTCAGGATGTTTTTTTTGGTATGCTTTTTGAAATATATTTTGTATATTTACTATTCAAATTAATCTAATGGCAAAAAACTACTTTTATACTATTACTTTATTGGTTTTTTTATTTTCCCTTGGCATTAGTGCTCAGGAAACTAAGCAACAACCAAAGACACAAGAAAACGTCTCAATTGAAGGATTAAGCTTGTACCCGAACCCTGTGAGTAATGGTAGAGTGTACATTTCTACAAAAAACGATTTTGATAAAGAAATTATCATCTTTGATGTTTTAGGAAAAAAAGTACTTCAAACCATATTGAGCTCAAAAGAACTAAATGTCTCTAATCTAACCTCTGGTGTTTACATCATCAAGATCAATGAAAAAGAAGCATCAGCGACCAGAAAATTAATCATCCGATAATTTCAAAAATACATCAGAAAAGCTCCAATCCTGTTGGGGCTTTTTTGTATAATGCTTAAACCAAATCAACTCCCAGATTCAAGTTTATACCATTCCGTTATTGGTTTGCCTTAAAATTTTTGATTACTTTTGCAAAAAAAATATTGATCACATCTTCCGATATATTTGCCATTTCCAGTCAAAAACAGTTTGAGAAAATTGCTTTGAAAGTGTTTCGTTTCCAATACGAAAACAACTTGGTCTATCAGGAATTTTGCGATTTTTTAAAAACAGATCCTCACAAAGTAAAATCGCTACAACAAATTCCATTTTTACCGATTCAGTTTTTTAAGAGTCATGAAGTGGTTTCGAATACCAATCCCATTCAGGAAACTTTTACCAGCAGCGGAACCACAAGCCCCGTAGCCCATAAAGGGGGAAATTTGGATAAAAAAGTAATTCCCATAACTAGCAAACATTTAGTTACGGACGTCACTCTGTATGAAGAAAGTTACCGCAAAGGGTTTTCCGAATTTTATGGCAATATTGAAGATTATGTTGTTTTGGCCTTGCTTCCTTCCTATCTGGAACGGGAAGGATCTTCCTTAATTTACATGGTCAAGGATTTAATTGAACTTTCCAATCATCCTGAGAGTGGTTTTTACCTGCACAATCACGACGAACTGATTGCCAAGCTTATCGCTTTAGATCTAGCGGGTCAAAATGTAATCCTGATTGGGGTTACTTTTGCTTTATTGGACTTAATTGAAACCTTCAACGAAAAAAGTTCTTTTTTAGATAAAAAAAAGAAGGTTCGTGATGACCTTGGGCAAACAACTGAACTTTCAGAAAAAAAACATTCGTTTCAACTGCAGCACACCATTATCATGGAAACAGGCGGCATGAAAGGAAAACGTAAAGAAATGATTCGAGAAGAATTACACGAACAATTGTGTAAAGGATTTGGCGTTTCAGCCATACATTCTGAATATGGAATGACCGAGTTGCTTTCGCAAGCGTATTCCTTAGGAAACGGCGTATTTGAATGCCCATCTTGGATGCAAATCCTAGTTCGCGATACTGAAGATGCGTTGACTTACATTCCAGACGGAAAAACAGGCGGAATCAACGTGATTGATTTGGCTAACATCAATTCCTGTTCCTTTATTGCTACACAGGATTTGGGCAAAAAAAATCCCAACAACTCTTTTGAAGTATTGGGACGTTTTGATAATTCTGATATTCGAGGTTGTAATTTGATGGTCTTGTAAAAAGGTTAATCGTTAATTTATTTCATCGGTTAACCAAATTAACGAGCAAAATTATTCATAAATATCTTTTCTGTGACCTAAGTCGATAACATCAATTAGCAAAATATCATCGAAAATTTCATAAATAATTCTGTAATCTCCAACGCGAATTCTATATCCTTTTCTTCCTTTCAATTTTCTATACCCTTGCGGCCGTGGATTTTCAGCTAAATCATAGATTTGCTTTTTGATTGCTGAATAGTGAGGCTCATTAATTTTGATTAAAGCTTTCAAAACTTTATTTCTAAATTCGATAGTATAAGCCATTACTTCGCTAATTTGCGCTTTTCTTCAATAATTTTAAAAGCTTCGTCTATAGAAATTCGATAACCGTCATCCTCTTTTTTGGCTTCATCATAAAGACGTACATCTTCTAAATCTTCCAATTTTTCAATCAATTTATTATATTTCTTGATAGGCAATACAACTGCGGTTCTATTTCCTTTTTCGTCAGTTAAAAATTGAGTTTCCATAGCTTTTCGTTATTTCAAGTAAAGTTATACAATTATTTAACCCGAAGCACAAAATAATTTTTCTTACCGCTTTGCAATAATACAAATTGATTGTTGATTAAATCTTTGTTCGAAAGCGAGAATTCTTCGGTTACTTTTTCTTTATTTACTGAAATAGAATTAGCTGTCAAAGCGCGTCTTGCTTCGCCATTCGATTTTAGAAATCCTGTTTTTTCGTTTAGAACATCAACAATATTGATTCCTGATTCAATCTCGGCTCTGCTGATTTCTGCTTGAGGAACACCATCAAAAACATCTAAGAAAGTAGCTTCGTTCAATTGCTTCAAATCATCTGAAGTAGAATTTCCGAACAAAATATTCGATGCTTTTATGGCATTTTCTAAGTCTTCTTTGGAATGCACAAAAACGGTAAGCTCTTCGGCCAATCTTCTTTGCAAGACTCTTAAATGCGGTGCCGTTTTATGCTCTACTATTAATGTGTCTATTGTTGCTGCATCTAAAAAAGTAAAAATCTTAATGTATTTTTCCGCATCCACATCGGTGGTATTCAACCAAAACTGATAAAATTTATAAACCGATGTTTTATCAGCCGTCAACCAAACATTTCCTCCTTCGGATTTTCCAAACTTGGTTCCGTCCGCTTTTGTGATTAACGGACAAGTCATCGCGTATGCTTTGGCCTCTTCACCTACATTCATCCGACGCACTAATTCAGTTCCAGTTGTAATATTTCCCCATTGATCAGAACCTCCCATTTGCAACAAACAATTGTATTCTTTGTGCAAATGGTAAAAATCATATCCTTGAATTAATTGGTACGTAAACTCCGTAAAAGACATTCCTTCGCCTTCACCGGACAATCTTTTCTTTACAGAATCTTTGGCCATCATGTAATTCACCGTAATTCGTTTGCCCACGTCACGAGCAAAATTAATGAATGACAAATTCTTCATCCAATCGTAATTATTTACCAGAACTGGCGCATTTATTTCGCTTGAATTAAAATCTAAAAAACGGGATAAAACACTTTTTATCCCCTCCACATTATAATTCAAAGTCGCTTCATCCAAGAGATTTCTCTCATCCGATTTCCCAGATGGATCCCCTATCATTCCTGTTGCTCCACCCACTAATGCAATCGGTTTATGTCCGAAATTTTTCAAGTGAACCAAAAGAATTATAGGTACTAAGCTTCCAATATGTAAGGAATCCGATGTTGGATCAAATCCTATATATGTAGTTGTCATTTCTTTTAGAAGTTGCTCTTCGGTTCCAGGCATGATGTCGTGAACTAAGCCGCGCCATTGTAATTCGGAAATAATATTTTTCATTGTATAAAAATCAATTTCCACAAAGATAAAATTTATTGTGGATTCGGTTATTTGTTTAATAGGTTATTCGAAAAAAATTATTCGTATTTTCGTAGCATGATTTTAGTCACAGGAGGAACGGGTTTAGTAGGCACGCATTTATTGCTTCATTTAATTGAAAATGGAGAAAAAGTACGTGCTATTTATCGAAGTGCCGCCTCGATGGAGAAAACGAAATCCCTATTTGCCATCTACAAAAAGGAATCGTTATTCGAGCAAATCGAATGGATTCCCGCAGATATTACCGAAATCCCTTCGTTAGAAATCGCCTTCCAGAATATTGATTCCGTCTACCATTGTGCCGCTTTGATTTCCTTTGATCCAAAAGATGAAGATGCTTTGCGAAAAACAAACATTGAAGGCACCGCAAATATTGTGAATTTTTGTATCGCTTATAAAATAAAAAAACTGTGTTTTGTAAGTTCCATTGCCACTTTGGGTGATTTGCTGCCTCATGAAAAATTCATCACCGAAGAAACCGAATGGAATCCGGAAAAGTACCATACTGATTATGCTATTTCTAAATATGGTGCCGAAATGGAAATCTGGCGCGGACAACAAGAAGGTTTAGATGTGATAATTGTAAATCCAGGCATCATTCTCGGGCCTGTCCCGAAGTTTCGGGATTGGGAGCAAGGAAGCGGACAACTTTTTACGAAAGTAAAAAAGGGACTGCAATTTTACACGCTAGGTTCAACCGGATTTGTTGCCGTTACTGATGTGGTCCGAATTGCACATCAATTGATGCAAAGCGAAATCAAGAATGAACGCTTTACCTTGATTGCAGAAAACAGTGTTTACCGGGACATCCTGAATACTATGGCGGATGCATTGGGCGTGAAACGACCTGAAACTCATGCAAAACCCTTTTTCATGGAAATTCTCTGGAGATTGGATTGGTGCGTTTCTACTATTTTTCAACAAAAGAGAAAATTATCGCACGCTACCGCAAAAGCTTCCTACTCGAAAAACAGGTATTCCAATGAAAAGATTAAAAACAGATTAAAAACAGATTTTACAAATATCACCGACTACATAAAAGACATTTCAGCGCTTTAAAAGGGCGCTTCATTCTGTTTTAATCGCGAAGTATCCTTAACAATTACAGGCGTTTTTTTCTTTTTCAAAAGAAGGGATTTCTTTTTCTTTTTATCTATGGTAAGTAAAGAATCAACTTGTTTTTTGTTATCCTCCAATCGTTGGGTCATTTGCTCAAACATCACTTTGTAACCCTCATAATCGGACGCATAATAAATATTACTTTTGGCAAACTGCAGGCTGTCAATTTTATATTTTTTATAAATATATTGTGTAGGATTTATTTTGAACGTGTCCAGGGAGGCTGGATTTTGGTATTTTATCGCTTCTAAAACAGACAAATCATACATCACATTTATCATAACGTCTTTATGAATAAGCCGTTCCGGTTTTTTGACTACTTCCTCTTTACAACCTAATAAGAGAGTCCCGATCGCTAAAAATGCTATAATTTTTTTCATTTATCAAAAATTTATCTTTCAAACAACAACCGTTTGCCCACACGAATGTCTTTTACCTTAAATGCGTTATATACTAATTGTCCATTTACAAAAGTATGGGTAATTCTGGACTTAAAAGTAAAACCTTCAAATGGTGACCACCCACATTTAGCCATAATATTTTCTTTCTTAACACTCCACGGCAAACCTGAATTTACGATCACTAAATCCGCATAATAGCCTTCTTTAATGAAACCACGTTTTTCTATTTTGAAAATCTTTGCCGGATTATGACACATTTTTTCCACAATTTTCTCCACGCTAATTTTACCTTGATGAAAGGCTTCAAACATAGCCACAACAGCGTGTTGAACCAGAGGCCCACCGGAAGGCGCATTCAAATACGATTGTTTTTTTTCTTTTAATGTGTGTGGCGCATGATCTGTGGCAATCACATCGATTCTATCATCCAGCAAGGCTTCCCAAAGCACTTTCCGGTCATTCGCAGTTTTTACCGCGGGATTCCACTTGATCAGATTGCCTTTGGTTGCATAATCATCATTGGTAAACCACAAATGATGGATACAAACCTCAGCTGTGATTTTCTTGTCTTCCAATGGAATTTTATTGGTAAACAAATCCATTTCTTTAGCAGTTGAAAGGTGAAAAACATGCAAACGCGCTCCTGTTTTCTTTGCCAGCGCAACCGCTTTGGAAGACGAAATATAACACGCTTCCTCACTGCGGATCAGGTGATGTGCGGTAATGGGAACATCTTCTCCATACTCTGCTTTGTATTTTGCTAAATTATTTTGGATAGTCGTTTCATCCTCGCAATGTACCGCGATAAGCAGTGGTGTACTGGAAAATATTTTTTCTAATGTGGCTTCATTATCCACCAGCATATTTCCCGTTGAGGATCCTAAAAATATTTTGATTCCGGCAACATTCTTTGGATTTGTTTTTAGAACCTCTTCTAAATTATCATTGGTTGCACCCATCATAAACGAATAATTCGCATACGATTTTTGGGCAGCCAACTCGTATTTTTGTTCTAATATTTCTTGGGTAACCGCATTCGGAACCGTGTTCGGCTGTTCAATAAAGGACGTAATTCCCCCTGCAATTGCGGCCTTAGATTCGGATTCGATGTCGCCTTTGTGCGTGAGTCCTGGCTCTCTAAAATGCACCTGATCATCAATGGCTCCGGGAATTAAATAATTTCCCTCGGCATCAATGATTTTACATTCAGAGGATTTAGCGCTGATGCTTTCTGCAATTTCAACAATAAGGTCATTCTCAATTAACAAATCACCTTCAAAAATGACTCCTTCATTTACTATTTTGGCATTCTTTATTAAAACCCTGTTCATCGTATTTTTTTCTTATAATGTATTGAAAAGTCTTTTTAATCTAAGCGAAATAACTCCAAAAACGGCTTCAATAATTATTGAATTACTCATTTTGGATTGCCCCTTGGTTCTATCAGTGAAAATAATTGGAACCTCTACGATTTGAAAATTCTTACAATATGTTCTATATTTCATTTCAATTTGAAAGGCATACCCAACGAATTTAATGGAATTTAAATGGAATTCTTCTAAAACTTTTCTTTTGTAACAGACAAACCCAGCGGTAGCATCATGAATTTTCATTCCGGTAATCATGCGCACATAAACAGAGGCAAAATATGACATTAGCACCCGGCTTAAAGGCCAGTTCACCACATTGACACCGGTTACATATCTAGATCCAATTGCTAAATCAGCATCCCCAAAATGACAGGCACTGTACAATTTTTCTAAATCATTGGGATTATGAGAAAAATCGGCATCCATTTCAAAAATATATTCATATCGGCGCTCCAATGCCCATCTGAATCCATGTACATAAGCCGTTCCCAAACCTGATTTCTTATTTCTTTTTTCTAAAAACAATCTGCCTGCAAATTCTCTCTGAAGCAAAACAACCTTATCAGCAGTGTGATCTGGTGAATTATCATCAATAATAAGCACATGAAAGGGTTTGTGTTGAGAAAGCACCGATCGGATAATGCTTTCTATATTTTCAATTTCGTTATAGGTAGGAATTATAACAATACAATCATTCATATTTAGGCTAATTTCACCGCAAAAGTAAACTTTTTATGCCACTTGATCCTTAATAAAATTATAATAAAAAGAATGGCATAAAAATTAGTAATTTTGCACTGTTATGATAGAAACCATACTTCATCCAAGAATAACAGAGAACAAAGACTGGGCGACCGTACTTTTTGTGCTGTCATTTGCTATTATTGCTATTACTAGATCCATTTTCGAAAATCGTTTTGGTGATTTTGCGAACCTTATTTTCTCCAATAAATACACCAAAGTATACCGTGACAGCAGTCATCTCAAAAGCGGATTCACTGTTGCTTTATTTTTGGTTCAAATCATCTCCCTTGCGTTCTTCATCCAAATTGCATTGAGCTATTTTGGCCCTGTTTCAAAAACGGACTGGTTGCTTTATATTCAAATATTTACGTTCTTGATCTTCTTCGTTTTAGCAAAGTATTTAATCGAAAAAATAATTGCAACCTCATTCAATATTGAAGAATTTATGGAGCAGTTCAACCTTCAAAAGGTAACTTACAGGACCTATATTGGATTAATCATACTGCCATTCAATATTATTTTGTTTTATAACGACACAATCTCAATAAATATTCCATTATTAATTATAGGCATTATATTGACAATCAATGTTATAACTTATTTTATTTCAATAAAAAATTATCAAAATTTAATAATCGGTAAGTTGTTTTATTTTATTTTATATCTTTGCGCTCTCGAAATAGCTCCCTATTATTTCATGTATTATTGGTTCACAAAAGGGAGTGCTTAGAAAACGTTAAAATATGAAAGTGAAAACAATTTTGGTATCACAACCAGAGCCTAAAGTGGAAAATTCCCCATACTTTGAACTTCAACAAAAGCATAAAGTAAAAATTGATTTCAGGCCTTTTATTCATGTAGAAGGAGTTAATGCAAAAGAGATCCGCCTTCAAAAAATTGATCTTAATCATTACACCGCAATTATTTTAACCAGTAGAAATGCAGTAGACCACTTTTTCAGAGTGGCCGAAGAAATGCGATTTAAAGTACCCGAGGGATTAAAATATTTCTGCCAATCAGAAGCAGTCGCTTTTTACCTGCAAAAATATGTGGTATATCGAAAACGGAAAATTTACGTTGGACCAAAAGACTTTGCCGATTTATCCCCACTGATTAAAAAATACAAAGACGAAAAATTCTTATTACCTGCTTCAGATCAACTCAATGCGGATGCTCCAATAACGCTGGACGCCTTAAAAGTAGACTGGACTCCCGCTATTTTTTACAAAACAGTGATGAGCGATTTGTCTGATTTAGCCGATGTATATTATGATGTTTTGGCCTTCTTTAGTCCAACCGGAATAAAATCATTGTTCATGAATTTTCCAGAATTTGAGCAAAACAATACTCGAATTGCTGTTTTTGGCAGTACCACCCAAAAAGAAGCTTTGGATCATGGCTTAAGAATCGATATTCTTGCACCAACCCCGGAAACTCCCTCGATGACAATGGCTTTAGAGAAATATGTTATGGAAGCCAACAAAGGAAAATAAAAAATTACTTTTCGAAATAAAATCAAAAAAGCCATTCGCAATCCGAATGGCTTTTTTGATAATACAAAATCTAAAATTCCGTTGTGGTTCTTTATCGTGTATTACTGATACATATAAATTAGTACTACTGTCAGTTCGAGCACAATCGAAAATCATTTTAGCATCCAGACTGCGCTCAATATCACATAAAACTCAACAAATACTAAATTTAATCGTTTTTTTTTTAAATTTGATTTTCAATTCAAACTAAATTTAATAGTTTAGTTTAAAACAACAACCTATGAAAATCAATTCACTAGTAGTAGAAATTGACGGTATCGATAAAGAAATCTTGCGCGACTTGATGGAAGATGCCCGAAAGCCAATTCTTCAAATCGCCAATAAAATTGGAATTTCCGGAGCTGCGATTCATCAACGTTTGCGAAAACTGGAACAATCCGGCGTTATTTCGGGATCAAAATTTACGGTAAACAATAAAATTTTGGGCTATAACACGATGGCTTTTGTTGGAATTTATCTGGACAAGGCGGCTAGAAATCCAGAGGCGGTACGTGATCTAAAAAAAATTCCTGAAGTACTAGAATGCCATTATACGACAGGAAACTGGTCTATTCTTATTAAAATAATTTGTCGGGATAACGAACATTTAATGCAATTACTCAATACCAAAATCCAAGCGATAGAAGGCGTTTCCAGAACAGAAACTTTTATTTCTCTGGACCAACAAATTGAAAGACAAATTCAATTGTAGCAACACTTTTATCTCTTTGTGACTCCATGAACCTTGTCATTTCTGCGTAGGATAAATCACATACTCCGAATAACTTGATGAGATTTCTTCTCCGTAAAGATGAAATAGAGGCAAAAAAATCCGTCTTGTTCTTACACAAGACGGATTTGTATTTTTTTAGCAAACATCTAATTCCTTCTTCCTCCCATATAAATCGAAACATAATACAAGAGTGTCGCGATGGATCCTAAAGCAGCCACAACATACGTTCTAGCAGCCCATTTAAGCGAATCTTTGGCTCCCGCTTGTTCTTGCTGTGTCAGCATTCTTTTGTTTTCTAACCAAGCCAACGCCCGATTACTCGCATCATATTCGACCGGCAAAGTAACTATAGAGAATAAAGTAGTTGCTGCAAAAATGATAATTCCCACCAGTAGTAATTGCGGAAAAGTCTTCATCATCAAGATTCCTCCTAGCAAGATCCACTGCATATACGTAGAGGCTACATTTACCACCGGCACTAATTTAGATCGCATTGTCAGCCACTGATACCCTACAGCGTGTTGCACCGCATGTCCACATTCGTGAGCCGCAACAGCTGCCGCAGCCGCATTTCTTTGGTTGTAAACGGCCTCGCTTAAATTCACAGTTTTGTCAGATGGATTATAATGATCCGTCAAACGTCCCGGTGTAGAGATTACTCGTACATCACGAATCCCGTTATCGGCAAGCATTTTCTCGGCGATTTCAGCACCGGACAATCCGTTTTGCAATTGCAATTTAGAATAATGTTCAAATTTGCTTTTTAGTCTTGAACTAACTAACCAGCTGAAAAGCATGATTGCTCCGGCAAGAATCAAATAACCCATTCCCATATTTTTGTTTTTTAATTTATTATTTAAAGTTACAAAAGAATTATCAAAATCTGAACCATTTTTTTATTGCGTCAATTTGGCATTCCTAAAAATGGAACGCAGATTACGCGGATGAAAAGGATATGCGCAGATTTATACGGATTAGTATGTTTGTTAAAAATTTACCCCACTAAATTAATAATTTTTCCCGGAACAATTATTACCTTGTTTGGCGTTCTTCCTTCTAATTGTTTGATGGTTCTTTCATCTTTCATTACAATTTTCTCGATTTGCTCCTTGGTTAAATCCAAAGGCAAAACCATCGTGAAACGCATTTTTCCATTGAAAGAAACCGGATATTCCTTTTCACTTTCTACTAAATATTTAGCTTCAAAAACAGGAAAAGCAACTGTTGCAATCGAACCTTTATTTCCTAGCAACGACCATAATTCTTCGGCGATGTGTGGTGCATACGGCGAAATCACAATCGCTAAAGGCTCCAAGATTGCACGAGAATGACAATTCTGCGTTGACAATTCATTCACACAAATCATAAATTGTGAAACCGAAGTATTAAATGAAAAACCTTCGATATCTTCTGCTACTTTCTTGATAGTTTTGTGCAATGATTTTAGATTCTCCCCCAACCCCTCCGAAGAAGGGGAGTCAGAAACGTAGAAAGAGTCGTCTGGTCCAGTATGATACAAACGCCATAATTTTTTCAAGAAACCAAAAACTCCTGATATTCCTGCTGTATTCCAAGGTTTTGCTTGTTCCAATGGTCCTAAGAACATTTCATACAAACGCAATGTATCAGCTCCATATTCGTTACAAATATCGTCTGGCGTTACTACATTGTATTTGGATTTCGACATTTTTTCGATTTCGCGACCTACAATGTATTTTCCGTTTTCATCTAAAATAAATTCCGCATCTGCATAATCTTCTCTCCAAGCTTTGAATCTTTCAATATCTAATTCATCAGAAGAATTAACCATTGAAACGTCAACATGAATTGGCTGCACGTTTTGTCCACCGATTTTATTTTTAGAAACATACGTATTTGTTCCGTCTAGTCTATAAACAAATGCACTCATTCCCAAAATCATTCCCTGATTGATCAGTTTTTTGAATGGCTCTTCGGTTGGAGCAAAACCTTTATCTTTCAAGAATTTGTTCCAAAAACGGGAATACAATAAATGTCCGGTGGCATGTTCGCTTCCGCCAATATATAAATCTACGCTTTCCCAATATGCCAATGCGTCTTTACTTGCAAATTCGCTTTCGTTCTTCGCATCCATATAACGCATCCAATACCATGAACTTCCCGCCCAACCTGGCATCGTGTTCAATTCTAATGGGAATATAGTTTCCTCCCCCAACCCCTCCGAAGGAGGGGAGAGAAGCTCATTCGAAACCACTTTATTATTTACACTGTCCCAAGCCCAAACCAAAGCGTTACCTAAAGGCGGTTGCCCGTCTTCGGTTGGTAAGTATTTCTCTACTTCCGGCAAGATGATTGGTAAATGTTTTGCGGCAATCATTTGCGGCAAGCCATTCACATAATATACCGGAAACGGCTCTCCCCAATAGCGCTGGCGCGAGAAAACAGCATCACGCAAACGGTAATTGATTTTTCCTTTTCCTTGGTTTAGTTTTTCTAATTCTTCAATTACTTTTTTAGTCGCTTCTTTGTACGTTAATCCGTTTAGGAAATCAGAATTGGCGATAATCACATTGTCTTTCGAAACGTATGCAGCTTCAGAAATATCTACATTGGCAAAAATATTTTTGATTTCTTGCATGCCTTGTTGCCCTTTGAAGAAATTCGTAAAAGCATAATCTCTTTCATCGCCACAAGGAACCGCCATAACCGCGCCTGTCCCGTAACCTGCCAAAACATAATCCCCAATCCAAACCGGAATTGGTTCTTTCGTAAAAGGATGCTCTACGTAAGCACCAGTAAATACTCCAGAAATGGTTTTAACATCGGCCATACGTTCTCTTTCAGAACGTTTTGACGTTTTTTCGATATATGCATTGACTGCCGCTTTTTGTTCCTCAGTTGTTATTTCTTGAACCAAAGGATGCTCTGGAGCCAAAGTCATGAATGTAACTCCAAAGATGGTGTCGGGCCGAGTGGTGAAAATCCCCACCCCAACCCTCCCCGAAGGGGAGGGAGCCGAAGCTGAATTCGTAATATCTTCTCGTTTTCTATTATTTAATTCAGTTTGAATTTTAGACAAAACTGCTTCAATATCTTTTTTTACCTCATCATTTGAAAATCGAATAACTTTGAATCTGTGTTTTTGTTCTAATTCAAAAGTCCTTTCTTCATCAAGTTCTATTTGTTCAGGAGTATTATGATATTCTCCATCAACTTCAACAACCAATCTACTTTCCAAACAAACAAAATCAGCAATGTAATTACCAATTAAATGTTGTCTTCTAAACTTACTGTCTAATTTTTTATTCCGAACAGCATCCCACAATAACGCTTCAGCAAATGTTGGTTCTTTTCGCATTTCCTTGGCATTAACCAATAAATGTTTAGCATTCTGAGAATCCCCTGTCATGTACACAGGCTCGGCTCCCCCTCTTTTGGAGGCGGCTGGGGGGAGGAGATTAAAGGTTACCATCGCCCCAACACTTTTCCCAATCCAGTTTCTCTGACTTTCCTTAATGCTTTCGCTCCAGTCAATATCGTTTAAGCCTTGCAGTAAACGTTCTGCATAAGCCGAAATTCGCATGCTCCATTGTGTCATTTTCTTGCGCACCACTGTAAAACCGCCACGCTCTGAAACACCATTTACGATTTCGTCATTTGCTAAAACCGTTCCCAATCCCGGACACCAGTTTACTTCAGTCTCGGCCAAATAGGTCAATCTGTATTGCAATAAAATTCGCTCCTGTTGCTCTTTTGCGAAAGCGTTCCATTCATTTGCTAAAAAAACTTCACTATTTTCATCGCAAACCGCATTGACATTTGCATTTCCTTCTTTTTGGAAAATCGAAACCAAAGTCGAAATATCTTCGGCTTTGTCGCTGTTTTTATTGTACCATGAATTGAATAATTGAATGAAAATCCATTGTGTGTGTTTGTAATAATCGGGATTTGAAGTACGCACTTCTCGACTCCAGTCGAAAGAGAATCCAATTTTGTCCAATTGCTTTCTGTATCCTGCAATTTTATTTCCTTCTTTATCCGTTCCGCCGTCAATATTTACCGAAGTAGTATCCTCAGGACGCTGACCAGTCTGTATGGCATATTGCTCAGCAGGCAAACCAAAACTGTCATAACCCATAGGGTGCAACACATTAAAACCTTGGTGTCTTTTGTATCTAGAATACACATCTGAGGCAATATACCCCAAAGGATGTCCTACATGTAATCCCGCTCCTGATGGATACGGAAACATATCAAGTACGTAATATTTAGGTTTTGTTGCGTTATTTTCAGCTTTAAATGTTTCGTTTTCTAACCAATATTGCTGCCATTTGGTCTCTATTTCGTTCGGATTGTATTTCATTCCTCTTTTTTATTGTTTTTTAATGGAGTCATGCTGTCGCGCACTCAAGTCATTCCTCTTTTTTATTGTTTTTAGTCATTCCTCTTTTTTATTGTTTTTTAATGGAGTCATGCTGTCGCGCACTCAAGTCATTCCTCTTTTTTATTGTTTTTTAATGGAGTCATGCTGTCGCGCACTCAAGTCATTCCTCTTTTTTATTGTTTTTTAATGGAGTCATGCTGTCGCGCACTCAAGTCCTTTTTATAAGGTTCTGAACAAATGAGCAACTGAGGTTCTACCTTTTATTACGATGACTATTTTTAGGTCGCAAATTTACGTTTATTGTACGAAAGTTGAAACTTTGAGCGTTATTAACTTTAAATAAAGAAATTCTTTGTTATTTTTACCCAATAATTTCAGTAAACTATGAGTTCTTCCTTTGATAATTTCCAAAAACGTCGTTTAATTTCCTCTTATTTCTCAGTAGTGCTAAGTGTATTCTTGGTTTTATTTCTGTTGGGAATATTGGGTCTTTTCATTATAAATTCTAAAAAATTAGCGAACGATTTCAAAGAAAATATTGCCATGACCGTTTTTTTCAAAAACGAAGCCAATGACACGATATTAAAAGCTTTTGGAACTGAATTAAAAGCAAGTCACTTTGTAAAATCATACGATTATGTAACCAAAGAAGCTGCAGCAAAACAACATACCGATATTATTGGGGAGGATTTCCTGGTATTTCTGGGAGAAAACCCGTTGCAAAACTCGTATGACATTCACCTGAAAGGAGATTATGTAGTAAAGGACAGCATCACAAAAATTGAAGCTAGCTTACGCAAAAACGCTATGATTTCCGATATTGTGTATGACAAACAATTAGTAAATCTGGTGAACGATAACATCAAAAAAGTAAGCATGTGGATTTTGATAATCAGCGGTTTTTTATCTTTTATTGCCGTATTACTGATCAATAGTTCGTTGCGTTTGTCCATACATTCTAACAGATTCATCATTAAGACCATGCAAATGGTAGGTGCTACCAAATCATTTATCAGAAAACCTTTTGTAATGCGAAGTATAAAACTGGGCATGATTGGAGCTTTTTTAGCCATAATAGCCTTGACTGGTGTACTGATTTATATAGAAACCAGTTTTCCAAATCTTGGCATATTAGAAGACAAAGCATTAATTGGACTTGTTTTATTGAGTGTTCTAGGAATTGGTATTTTAATTACCTGGTTAAGCACGCATTTTGCAACACAACGGTTCTTGAATTTAAGAACAGACGACCTTTATTAATTAAACAATGAGGATAAGATTGCTTTGCTTCGTGCCGCGCAACTCCTCGCAATGATTTTATGGAAAACAACAACCACAAACCAGAATTTCTTTTTGACAAAATAAATTATAAAATTCTCTTAATCGGGATTGGTGTAATTGCCTTGGGATTTATTCTAATGGCCGGCGGAGGAAGTGATGATCCAAATGTATTTAGCGAAGACATCTTCAATTTTAGAAGAATTCGACTTGCGCCAACAACTGTTTTAATTGGTTTTGGCATTACTGTATATGCCATTCTTAAAAACCCAAAAAAATAACAAACATTGACGCATTATAAGTTACAATACTGATTAACAGACTACTAAAAACAGAACACTGATCACGCTATAATGAATACATTACAAGCTTTTTTAATTGCCATAATCGAAGGATTAACAGAATATTTGCCCGTTTCATCCACAGCACACATGGTTTTCCTAAGTTCCTATTTTGGAATTCAAGAAGATGATTTTGTGAAGCTTTTTCAGGTTTCTATTCAGTTTGGAGCTATTTTAGCTGTCGTGGTATTGTACTGGAAAAAATTCTTCGATTTCTCCAAATTCAATTTTTACATTAAACTCATTTGTGCCGTAATTCCTGCTTTGGTTTTAGGAAAATTATTTGACGATAAAATTGAAGCTATTTTGGGTGATCCTATCCCTATAGCGGTGGTGTTAATTATAGGAGGTGTAATTCTGCTTTTTATTGACAGTCGTTTTCAAAGCCCCACTGTCATTCAAGAAGAAGATATTACTGTAAAAAAAGCTGTAATTATTGGTTTCTGGCAATGTTTAGCCATGATGCCGGGGACAAGTCGTTCCGCTGCCTCGATAATTGGGGGAATGCAACAAGGATTAACGCGGCATGCTGCGGCAGAATTCTCTTTCTTTTTGGCCGTGCCAACAATGATGGCGGTAACATGCTATTCTGTGTTCTTGAAAACCTACGAAACTTCACAAATGAAAGGCTACGAATTGATTTTAAAGTCTAACGAAAACATCCAATTATTCCTGATTGGTAATGTCGTGGCTTTTATCGTTGCCATTATAGCAATTAAATTTTTTATTGAAATTATCAAAAAATATGGTTTCAAACCATGGGGCTGGTACCGAATAATTGTAGGTATCTTTTTATTGATCTACTTTTCATACTTTAAATAATTTCCTTTGAAGACAGCCGAAGATTACCAAAACGGACAAATTTTACTGATTGACAAACCTTTGAACTGGACTTCTTTTCAGGCGGTGAATAAATTGAAATGGGCATTAATCACTAAACTGAATCTGCCAAAAAAATTCAAGATAGGTCACGCTGGAACGTTAGACCCTTTGGCAACCGGATTACTGTTAGTTTGTACCGGAAAATTCACCAAAAGAATCACTGAACTTCAGGGTCAAGCCAAAGAATATACCGGAACTTTTTACATTGGAGCGACTACGCCTTCGTATGATTTAGAAACGGAGATCGATCAAACTTTCTCGACAGATCATATTGATGATGCTTTAATCCATGATACCATAAAACAGTTTCTAGGCGAAATAGATCAAAAACCCCCTATTTATTCGGCTATAAAAAAAGATGGCGTGCGCTTGTATGAACATGCCAGAGCAGGAGAAACTGTTGAAATTGCCACCAGAAAAACAACGATTCACGAATTTGAAATCACCAGAATTGCACTTCCTGAAATAGACTTTAGAGTAGTTTGCAGCAAAGGAACTTACATTCGTTCCTTGGCATTTGATTTTGGAAAAGCCATGGGTTCTGGTTCGCACTTAACGGCTTTACGCCGAACCAAAATTGGCGATTATGATGTAAAGAATGGTGTAGCTGTTACTGTTTTTGAAAATAATTTAGACTCCAATAATTAGTGTTTTGAGACTTTCAACCCTAACAACATTCTTAGTTGCTTTTTTAAAACGAGAATAATTTCCAAATTAATTCATCTCTAATTATATCTTTTTTAAATTACTTCGTTCAGCCATCTTTTATGAGAACTTGTTGTGCAGCCTACAACCTGATACAGCTGGGCATGCCCAAAAAAAATCCCTCTTAAAACTTCAAAAGGGATTGGTTTATTTTATGTTTTGGAGAAAATTATTCCATTTCTTCCGCGTCTTTGTCTTCTTTCTCCACCGCGTCTTTATAATCCGGATATAAAAACTTATTGTACGGAAAACGGGTAATGTGAATGTGACGTACGGCTTCATAAACACGTTCTCTGAATTCCTCAAAATTTTCCTTGTTAGTAGCCGAAATAAATAACGCATTTTGCTCGCCTACTCTGCTCATCCAAGTCGATTTCCATTCTTCCAGCGTATAATGTCTTGGCGTTTTTTCGGTCATTAAATCATCTTCGTCAATAGTCAAATGCTGGTAAGCATCAATTTTATTGAAAACCATAATTACCGGTTTGTCATTTGCCTTAATATCCAATAAAGTTTGGTTTACGGATGCAATATGATCTTCAAATTCAGGATGCGAAATATCAACTACGTGCAATAACAAATCCGCTTCGCGAACCTCATCCAGCGTACTTTTGAAAGAATCAACCAGTTGTGTTGGCAATTTCCTGATAAATCCTACCGTATCCGAAAGCAAGAAAGGAAGGTTTTTAATAACTACTTTTCGGACGGTGGTGTCCAGCGTAGCAAAAAGTTTATTCTCTACAAAAACATCACTTTTACCAACGGCATTCATCAAGGTTGATTTCCCCACATTAGTATATCCCACCAAAGCCACACGAACCATAGCGCCACGATTGCCGCGCTGCACACCCATTTGCTTGTCGATGGTTTTTATTTTTTCTTTCAATAACGCGATTCGGTCACGAACAATACGTCTGTCGGTTTCAATCTCGGTTTCTCCAGGTCCACGCATTCCAATTCCCCCTTTTTGGCGTTCAAGGTGCGTCCACATTCCGGAAAGCCTTGGTAATAAATATTGACATTGCGCTAATTCTACTTGCGTTCTGGCGTACGAAGTTTCAGCACGTTGCGCAAAAATATCCAAGATAAGGTGCGTTCTGTCCAGAATTTTACATTCCGTTATGATTTTAGATATATTTTTTTGTTGTGAAGGTGATAATTCATCATCAAATACCAAAGTCGAGATATCATTTTCTTTTACAAAAAGATGAATCTCTTCAATTTTTCCGGTACCAACAAAAGTCTTGGGATTAGGACGTTCCATTTTTTGCGAAAAACGTTTCACCACTTGCCCTCCTGCGGTAAAAGTCAAAAACTCTAATTCGTCAAGATATTCGCGCAGCTTCTCTTCACTTTGGTTTTGAGTTACAATACCAACTATAGCCGTCTTTTCGAAATTTATTACTTCTTTTTCTAACATATTTTTGAATAAGTTACAAATTTAATGATTTGTCAGGGACTTATTGAGTTCTGGGTTTATAAAAAATTAGAAGCCGTAAATAATGATAGTTTTTTTGTCGATCCGAAAATTATACTGCTGAAATGTTTTTCTGCGAATAAAATAAATTCAGCCGTGTATTTCTCCAGATGAAACTGCTATTTAACTCCAGAACGAGAAAAATTTTGCCACAAATCACCATTTGATTTCAAAAAAATCAGTGAAAATTCGGATAATTCGTGGCTAAAAAAATTTGTCGAATTTGAAGTTATTTTAAAAACCCTTGTTTTTGTCTTACGCACATTAAATGTTAGTTCTATTTTAATAAAGTGCATTATTTGAAAACAGTTTAGGCGCTAATTTTGACTTACTATCAATTAAATTGAACAAAACAGTACATCATTCCAAATTTTATTCCACTGGAAAGAGTGTGAAATAAACAATAAAGAGTTTACTTTTACTTTTTAAGAAATTGCAGCGATAACTACAATTTTGTTACTGTTTTAAATAAAACGATCTCGTAAAAATCAAGCCGAATTATAAAACCAAAAATCAATTAGTAATTTATATTCAATAAAAATGAAGCATTATCTTTTTTCACTACTATTCACTTTAACGTTCTTGAGTAACGTTGCGGCACAACAATTAAAATCACCCAACCAAAAATTCACAATGGATTTTTCATTGTTAAGTGACGGCACTCCAAGTTACACTTTGAGCTACAAAAATAACGTCGTTATAAAACCTAGTAAACTGGGTCTTGAACTAAAAAGCGACAAAAAAACAATGTTGTTTGATTTGACATATAGTACTAATCCCGCTGAAAAAAAATTACTTTTTGATAAAAATTCGTTGTTAAATAATTTCACGATAACAGATACCCAAACAGCTACTTTTGATGAAAACTGGAAACCCGTTTGGGGAGAAGTAGCTTCCATTCGCAATCATTATAACGAATTGGCAGTAACCTTAAATCAGAAAGAAACAGACAGAAAGATTGTGATTCGTTTCCGTTTGTTTGACGATGGTTTAGGATTTCGTTATGAATTTCCTTCGCAAAAAAACCTTACTTATTTTGTAATTAAAGAAGAAAGAACTCAGTTTGCCATGACAGGAGATCATACTGCATTTTGGATTCCGGGTGATTATGACACTCAAGAATACGATTACACCACATCAAAATTATCGGAAATCCGAGGCTTATCAGAAAAAGCAACTACCGCAAATGTTTCTCAAAAGTCTTTTTCTACAACAGGAGTACAGACTTCGCTAATGCTAAAAACAGCAGATGGATTGTATATCAATCTACATGAAGCAGCATTAATCAATTATTCGTGCATGCATTTGAATCTAGATGATAAAAATATGGTATTCGAATCTTGGTTAACACCAGATGCCAAAGGAGACAAAGGATACATGCAGGCCCCAAATCATTCGCCTTGGCGTACAATAATTGTTAGTGATGACGCAAGAGAAATTCTGGCTTCAAAAATGACATTGAACTTGAATGACCCAAGCAAAATTGAAGATACATCATGGATAAAACCCGTTAAATATGTAGGTGTTTGGTGGGAAATGATCACCGGAAAAAGTTCTTGGGCGTATACGGATGAATTTCCAACGGTACAACTTGGCGTTTCTGATTTTTCAAAAGCGAAACCAAATGGAAAACACGGTGCCAACAACACTAATGTAAAAAAATACATTGATTTTGCAGCTAAACACGGTTTTGATGCCGTTTTAGTAGAAGGCTGGAATGAAGGTTGGGAAGACTGGTTTGGTCATTCCAAAGATTATGTTTTTGATTTTCTGACTGCGTATCCGGATTTTGACGTCAAAGGATTGCATGAATATGCCAAATCAAAAGGTATTAAAATGATGATGCACCATGAAACTTCAGGATCTGTGCGTAACTATGAGCGCCACATGGATAAAGCGTATCAGTTTATGAAAGACAATGGATACGATGCTGTAAAAAGTGGTTATGTAGGTGATATTATGCCAAGAGGCGAAAACCACTACAGCCAATGGATTGTCAATCACTTTCAATATGCTTTGGAAAAAGCAGCCGAATATAAAATTATGTTGAATGCTCACGAAGCGGTTCGTCCAACGGGAATTTCAAGAACCTATCCCAATTTAATTGGTAACGAAGCAGCAAGAGGAACAGAATACCAAGCTTTTGGTGGTTCTAAACCCAATCACGTGACAGTGTTGCCTTTTACCCGTTTAGTAGGCGGACCGATGGATTATACTCCTGGGATTTTTGAAATGGATTTAAGCAAATTGAATCCGGATAATAATTCCCATGTCAACAGTACGATTGCAAATCAATTGGCATTGTACGTAACGATGTACAGCCCGTTGCAAATGGCAGCCGATACGCCGGAAAATTACGATCGCTTTCCTGATGCTTTTCAGTTCATCAAAGATGTAGCCGTAGATTGGTCTGACAGCAAATACCTTGAAGCAGAACCTGGTCAATATGTTACTGTTGCGCGTAAAGCAAAAGTGACGAACAATTGGTTTATTGGTAATGTAAATGGCGATACTTCTCGTACATCAACCATCAAATTTGATTTTTTGGAAAAAGGAAAAAAATATGTTGCCACTATTTATGCTGATGCAAAAGAGGCACATTATAAAACCAATCCACAAGCCTATACAATTCGTAAAATGACGGTGACTAACAAATCAAAACTGGCACAACTCAGTGCGCCCGGTGGAGGTTATGCGATAAGCATCGTTGAAATTAAATAATAATAAGCCGTTGGGTGTAATTCAATTTGTTTAATTTTTTAACCACATAGAAATATAGATTTTAAAATTCCGTAATGCGTTTCACTTTTTCCTAGAAAACCATAGCTATGTGAACCCAAGAATTAGGCTATCTTACTCTTTTTTTCTATGTCTCTATGCGGTTCAAATTTTTTATTAAAGATTAATTGAAATTTTCTTTAATTACACCCAACGAGTTCATAATAATAATCCGTGTATTGTAATTCATTCTACCACATAAATTCATAAAACAGAAAAGGCTGCCTAGAAAATCTAGACAGCCTTTTTTAGTTTTATCTTTCTCTTTAACTAATTTACTTTAATCAGTTTAACATTGAAAACAAGAACAGATCCTGCTGGAATAGGTCCACTACCGTTGCTTCCATAACCCAGATGAGAAGGAATTAAAAGAACTCCGCTTCCTCCTTCTTTAAAAAAGGGAATACCTTCTGTCCATCCTTTTATCACTTGGTTCAAACCAAATGAAATGCCTGAAGCATCACTTTGATCAAAAACATTTCCATTAGTAAAATATCCTTTGTAGGCTACTGTTACATTAGATGAAGCTGTTGGTTGAGCGCCAGTTCCCGCTTCATTAACCACATAATACAATCCTGAATCGGTTTTTGTGGCAGTCAATTTATTTTTCGCAATGTAATCCACGATTTCTTTTTCGTTTTGAACCGTGTAATCAACAGGTTTAGATGCTTCGTTATCCGATAAACAAGAAACAAATAATAAAGAAATTAGGGCTAATAAAGTAGATTTCATAATTTAATTTAAACGTTAATGCTGCAAATATAGTAATTCAAGCAAAGTCTTTTATAAAAATTATTTATCACCAAAAATCTGGACGTCATCTACTTGAAAAGCGCCATCCAAAGCCAGGTTTTTTCCGGAGCCTGTATATTTAAAAGCAATGCTGATTTTACCTTGGAATGCAGATAAATCTACTGCGCCACTTCCTACAAATTGATACCAAGGCGTGGCTTGTTTGGGCAAATTAACCATTAAAGGAATCCAAGTGGCAGTTGCAAAATTCAATCCGTCAAAATTACTGGAAGCATACACTTCCAAGGAATTTAACTGGGAATCAACGTCTAAATGATGCTGAGCGCTTCTAAAAGTAAGGACTTCTTTCGTATGAACATCCATGTCAATTTTTGGCGAGATCAACCAAGCCACATTCGAAACAACTTTAGTTCCGCTAATGGCAAACTCGGCATACCCGTTACCGGAATAAACGGTGCCTTTCCAGAAAAGTGTTCCTTTTTGAACCATATTTGCCCAACCGGGAAGACTCAAATTCGACTTATCGACAACTTTTTCAAAATCTTGGGAGAAAAAAGGAACAGCTCTGCTTCCAGTCATCACCACATCTTTTTCGGAACGCGGCAATAATTGGTAATCCGTTCCGTATTTTGTCAAAATTCCCCTTACTTTTCCGCTTCCTTCGGGAACAACTTTAGTCGAAAAATCAGAAAAACTACTCGTTCTAAAATAGACTTGATTGCCTAATTTATCTACTAATCCCCAATTTGTCGCACCGCCCACATTATTGGTTTCCTCAAAATAATGACGCCCTATGGCCAAAGCTGAAAACTGAACATCAGACAATTCGACCAACGTATTCAAATTAGAATCATTCAGCAGTTCCGACATGGTTAACGACCGAACCAAAACCTCCTCCTTTACATTCCTACACGACGCATTCAACACTTTTTTATACTCATTTTGTGAAAGTCGCCCCACTCCACCTTCATTATAGGAATTCACAAAAATACTTCCGATACGCATCCCGCCAAATGAAATATCCGTATATTGATCTTTCAATTTTATATATACTTTATTGCCCAATCTATAGTCAATATACAAGTTGGTAGCATCCACAGGAACGCTAAATCCTATAGCTGGCGTTGTGGCTGTTGCCAAAGTCTGAAAGGAAATCGACTTGAAAAAATTCCCCGATTCATCGCTGGAAACCACATACGCCTCGATGATATCCTCGTATTTGTACTGTGTTACAATGGCATTCGCAACCGCATGAACTTCGTTAACTGTTTTATTTATAACTAAATCTGGCTGGGTGCACATGAGTTTTGGAGCCACAACCTCATCCGTTACGCAACTGCTGAAAGTGATTGTCAACAGTAAAAATAGAACCGGTTTGCTGAATATTGATTTCATGTGCTTTAATTTAAAAATTGATATAAAGATTGACAAAATACGTTCTTCCGTATCCGTAAAAATATTTTGGTCCAAAAGAAGGCGTGCCACTGGAAACATCTTGATTAATTTGTCTGAAATTTGCGTTTCGGGCTTGTTCATAACCACCCGTTTTATAGGTAACATCGAGTACATTATTGATGCTGGCAAAAATCCCGACATTCTTTCCGTAAATTCTCCATGATTTTCCACCCACAAGGTTGAGCAACATCGTTGGATCAAATTTTTCTTGTTTTATAAGTACTGTAGCCCGTTCCTCCGTTGCCTCTGGAAAATTGAAACCGCTTGCGGGATTTTTATAAAATATTTCGGTTCTGGAAATAGGAGAAATATCAATATAACTGTTGGTGAGGTAATTTACATTGGCGCTAATCCACCAATATTTTGGATCTCGATATTCAATTCCCACGGAATACGCGCGTTGTGGCATTCCCGCTTGCTTATAATTTTTGAGGGAAGCCGTTCCAAAATCAAAAACCGGACTGGTATTTTCTGGAGTTGCTTCAGCATCGTTTGTCAAAGTCACTCTTGGATTACTGTCATACGTATATTCCCCGAAAGCGGCCGAAAAAGTGGTTTTAAATGTTTGGCTTAATTGGTATTCCAAACTGAATTCGGCCCCTACATTTTTCTTATTCAATTGTGTTAATGTCTGACTCACAAAAGCATCGGTATTTAAATAACCGGAGCCATCATCAAAAATTCCTTCGGCATAAAAAAAGGAAATTTGAGTCGCATTTTTAATTAAGGAATAATACGCAGTTAGTCTGGCTTTGAGTTTTGGGGAACGATAGATGTAACTGGCGTCCAAACTGCTGATGTTCTCACTTTCAATACCGTCTACAATCGCATTATTCAATCGGGAATTCGCAAACGTATTTTTCAAAGAGGGTGCTTTGGTTAAATATGCCGCATTAAAAGTCACCAGCTGTTTGCCGGAGATTTTGAAATTGAATCCGGCTTTGAAGCCAAAATTTTCAAATGCTATTTTTTCGCTTTTCCCGAAGGAATTGGTTTCATAAATTCCGTTTTTGTACAGACCTTCCCTTTGATAATTGGCAGTAGAAAAATGCTGAGCCAGATAAAAATCCGCTTTGTTGTAGGTGAATTTGAATTGGGTAAACGCTTCTACAGTATTGGCAAAATAATTATAGTTGTATCCGTACGTATCCCCAACCACTACTTGACGGTCGGGACTATTCAAATCAGACTGGGATTGATTTCCACTATAAAAAGCATCGATATCTTCAAAATAGGAACCGCCAAGCAAGTCCAACAATTTTTGTGAATTATGCGATTTTAGTTTTTTGAAAGATGCTCCTGCATTCAAAAAAATATTTTCCGACAGTTGCGCACTCAAATTTGTTGTGGCCACCGCTGTCTGATCTTCTACTTGATCTTCATACAAAACATACTTGCTTTTTGTGGGTTCGTAGCTCGTAATTGTTCCATTAGCATCCAAAACTGGATTTTGATTGGCTTGGTACAATGCCGTCCAATCGATTTGCGAATTGGCTAAAAATTCCGCTTTACTTTTTTCTGCATTTTCATAATCCGGAGTAAATGCACCCGAGAATTCTCCATTATCAGGCGCATAAAGAGAGCTGTAATAACTGGGCATATTTCGATAATACGTTGGATCAGGACTATTCGCATTTTGATAATCGATGTTGCTGTTGGCAATTGTTCCAAATTGATACGTCACACTCGAATTCAAATTGGTTTTATCATTGATTTTAAAATAATGATTCAGCATTATCATGGGTTCTTCAATGGTTTTGATGCGGGCATTTCTTTTTTCATTCTCTTGAAAACCCCAATACGAATTGTATTTTACGTTTGTCAATTGGGTAACTTCAGCTGTATTAGGGGAATTTTTGGCTCTGGAATTCGGAGTGTACAGTGCCGTGAGATTCAACGAATGCTTCTCGCCTACTTTTTTTTCGAGACTTATAAAAAAGGAATTCGCATCATAACTGCTGCCTTCAAAATACCCTTCTTGCGCCCAGCGCTTTCCTGCCGAAACTACAAAAGCCCAGCCACGGGAATTCATTCCGGAAGCATGCGTAGCCATGGTGCGCCAACTGTAATTGGTATTGGTCCCAGAAAATGAAATTCGAGAACCTGGTCTGTAAATAGAGGCTCGCGTATTGATTTCCTGTGTCCCTAAAATACCCCCAAACGTATAATCCGAAGGGGCAGTTCCCAGGGTAAATTCCTGATTACGTAGCGCGTCATTCAATCCGCCCCATGCACCCCATTGCGGTCTGCCGTCATAAATTTTATTCATGGAAACGCCATTGATCATCATTGTGGAATGTTCGCTGTCTAATCCCCGAACTCTAAAACGAGCTTGTCCCCAGTTGAAAGCGGCAGCTTGCAAAAAAGCATCTCGGGAGGATTGCAAGAGTCCGGAAGTACTTTCGGAACTGCTGTTGTCATCGCCAAAATCACTTTCAATAAGTGTGATGATACTGTTTTGCTGCTCTATGGATTGGTCTTGTTCTAAAGATATGGTTCCCAAATCCAGCATTTGTCCTTCGGTAATTTCAACGGGATACAAGCCATCTTTGAAACCCTGACTGTGTACCAGAAGCAAAATATTTCCTGTGGGAACGGTATCAAAACTGAAATTACCATCCGTTTTAGTGAGTTGCATTAAAGTCGTGTTTTGAACACTGACAACCACAAAACCTAACGAAATTTGCGTTTTTGAATCGATGATTTTTCCAAAAAAGCCTGTGTTATTTTGTGCCGTAATGCATCCCAGTTGAACCATGAAAAAGAAAGCTATGTAAAAATTATTCATATATTCAAACGATGAGGGTTCTATTTAATAAAAATTATAAATTCCAATAAAAAGTTCAACCATTACAATGAATTGCAACGGTTGAACTAAAACATAGAAAGCGTCATCCGAAAGGGAATAACTTTGAAAACAATTAAAAATGAATTTTGGAAAAAGAGTATAAAACCTTACTACTATAATGCTGAAAAAAGTGGTATTTAAAATTCAGCCTGTTGTCACGAACGAATTATAATGTTAAATGTACAAAAAAAACAATAACATATTGATTTTCAATAAATAAATTACTCTTTAGGTTAAAAATAAAAAACATACAAAAACATCGCGGTTTTAGTTGAAAATTTTCATTCTTTTCAAACGATCCTAAGCTTATTTATTCAAATATTATCTGTTGTTTTTGCTTCCAATACTAGCGATTTTATCGATTTGAAGGCCTGATAAAAGTTAAAGTGTTTTTTTATTCTTCGGAAAAAGCGTCTAAAAACGCACCAATTGTTAGGTAACTTTTAAAATTTGCCCCGAAACTTCGGGATAAAACTTAAAAGTAGTATTTTTGCACTATGGAAACAAATAGACAGAAAAAAATAGGTGGGGTTATCCAAAAAGATTTGGTTGATATTCTGCAAGGTGAAGTGAGAAAAAATGGAGTAGCTAATTTAATTATCTCGGTATCCAAAGTTACTGTAACTACAGATTTATCAGTGGCGACAGTACATTTAAGCGTTTTTCCTCAGGACAAAGCCAAAGAAATTTTAGAGGCGGTGAAGTCCAATGCTAAAACTATAAAACATGATTTATCACAACGCGTTCGTTTGCAATTAAGAAAAGTTCCTAATTTGGTTTTCTTTATTGACGACTCTTTAGATTACATTGAAAAAATTGACAATGCGTTAGCCAACAGAGATAATCCTATAGAAAACAGGGATCTTTTAGACAAACGCAGATTCCAATAAAGTTTGAATTTCTCCCTCTACATAGCCAAACGATACATCCTCAGCAATAGTAAAAACAATGCTATAAACATCATCAATCGCATTGCCAGCATGGGAATTATTGTTGGTGCAATGGCTTTGTTTGTTGTTTTATCCGTTTTTAGCGGGCTAAAAGTATTTAGTCTTTCGTTTACCAATGACATCGATCCGGATTTAAAAATAAGCAGCACTTTAGGAAAATCCTTTTTGATTTCTCCCAATCAGGAAAGCCAAATCAAAAAAATAGACGGTCTTGCTTGGTATACCAAAATCATCGAAGAGCGTGTTTTATTTACTTTTGACGGAAAACAACAAGTTACGTACTTAAAAGGGGTTGATGCTAATTTTAGCAAAGTAAATGCTATTGAATCCAAACTTTTCAATGGGCAATGGTTTAAACCTGACACCTATCAAGTAGTTGTTGGGTATGGAATTGCTCAGAAATTCTCGATGGGATTATTGGATTTTAATAATCATTTGGAAGTAATGGTGCCTAAAGCTGGAAAAGGCACGATTGAAAATCAAGAACAGGCCTTTAACAAAACGGATATAATTCCTGTTGGTATTTACGCCATTAGCGAAGATTTAGATTCTAAATATGTTTTTGCTGATTTGGGTTTAGCGCAGGAACTATTGGAATACAAAACCAATCAGGTTTCCGGGATTGAAATCAAAGCAAAAACTGGTGCTGATGAAACTGCTATTATAAATCAACTTCAAACTATTTTTAAGAATAAAATCACCGTAAAAAATAGGGCTCAACTTAACGACTCGCTCTACAAAATGTTGAATACCGAGAATATCGTTGTTTATTTAATCTTTACTCTGGTAATTGTTGTGGCACTATTCAACTTGATTGGCGCGTTAATTATGATGATTTTAGACAAAAAAGGGAATCTAAAAACCCTTTTTAATTTGGGAACTGAAATCAAAAATTTGCGAAAAATATTCCTGCTTCAAGGGACTTTATTGAGTGTTTTTGGCGGAATTATTGGGCTAACCTTAGGGATTATAATTGTACTACTTCAAGAACATCTTCAGCTTGTAATGATTACTCCTACACTGGCTTATCCTGTGATTTTCTCTCTCGAAAATGTACTTATTGTTATGGGGACGATTATTACGCTTGGCTTTATTGCATCCTTGATTGCAAGTAGTCGCGTGAGTAAGAAGTTATTGGAGTAAGTTTTTTACCGCTAATTCGCTAATTTTTAAAAAAATTACTCTTTAGATTTAGCAAAGATGTTTAATTAATAAGCTATTATAAATTAGCGAATTGGCGGTAGAAGTTGATTAATATATACTGCTTAAACCAACTCATATCCCGCATACGCTTCTTCGATTTCATTCAAAGCAGCGAATAATTCTTCAGGGCGGTCCAGCGTTACTAATTTTTGTTTGTGGGGTTTAAAAGAATGAATTCCTTTGAAATAATTGGTGTAATGTGGTCTTGTTTCCACAATTCCTAATCTTTCTCCTTTCCATTCCATGGCCCAAGTAAGGTGATTTCGAACTGCTTCGACTCTATCAATAACGGTAGGTTTTGGCAAATGTTCTCCCGTTTTAAAGTAATGTTTGATTTCGTCAAAAATCCAAGGATAACCAATGGCAGCACGACCAATCATAATGCCATCGATACCATATTCATTTTTATATTGCAATGCTTTTTCCGGAGAATCAATGTCGCCATTACCAAAAATAGGCATCGTGATTCTTGGATTATTTTTAACTCGGGCAATATGCGACCAATCGGAATGGCCTTTGTACATTTGGGCACGAGTTCTGGCGTGTATGCTCAAAGCGGCAACCCCAATATCTTGCAAACGCTCTGCTACTTCATCAATATTAATGGAGTTATCGTCCCAACCCAAACGGGTTTTTACGGTTACCGGCAAATGGGTACTATCAATAACGGCTTTAGTCAGGCGAATCATTAAATCTACATCTTTAAGAACGCCGGCTCCGGCTCCTTTGCAAACGACTTTTTTGACAGGGCAACCAAAATTAATATCGATTAAATCCGGGTTTACGGCAGACACAATTTTAGAGGACATGGCCATCGCTTCTTCGTCTCCACCAAAAATCTGAATCCCAACGGGGCGTTCGTAATCAAAGATGTCTAATTTCATGCGGCTTTTGATGGCGTCCCGAATCAATCCTTCGGAAGAAATAAATTCTGAATACATCATATCGGCACCGTGCGCTTTACACAATCTGCGAAAAGGCGGATCACTCACATCTTCCATTGGTGCGAGAAGTAAAGGGAATTCGGGTAATATTATGTTGCCAATCTTGATCATCGTCCTTATTTTTTTGCAAAATTACGACATTTAGCTGAAAGGATAAAAGAAGAAAGGAGAAAGACTTCGTATTAAAGGTGTTGGTTTACGAATTCGGGACTTTGAAACTGTTGAATTTAGCTTATATTTGCAGATTAATAGTCGCTGTTTGGCGATTGCGTGAGGGATTGCAGTGAAAATCCTTTTCCTTTTTTCTTTAAAAAAGGAAAAGATTGTAGCGGAAAGCCCGACCCTTGTGGTCACGCCCTGAAAAAAAATCAGGGTAAACCCAAATAAATTTGATATCAACAGAAAATGAAACACATACGGAATTTTTGTATTATTGCACATATTGACCACGGGAAAAGCACGCTTGCTGACCGATTACTTGGCGCTACACAAACCGTTACCGCTCGTGAGGAAAAAGCGCAATTGCTGGACAACATGGATCTAGAACGTGAACGTGGGATTACGATTAAGAGTCACGCGATTCAGATGGAATATACGTATAAAGGACAAGAATACATCTTGAACTTGATTGACACTCCTGGACACGTGGATTTTTCGTACGAAGTTTCTCGGTCGATTGCCGCTTGTGAAGGCGCACTTTTGATTGTAGATGCAGCACAAAGCATTCAGGCACAAACGATTTCGAATTTATATTTGGCTTTAGAAAATGACTTGGAAATTATTCCGGTTTTGAACAAAGTAGATTTACCAAGCGCGAATCCAGAGGAAGTAAGTGACGATATTATTGATTTACTTGGATGTAAATTAGAGGATATTATTCATGCATCGGGTAAAACTGGTTTTGGTGTCGAAAATATTTTAGCAGCGATCATCGATCGAATTCCTCCTCCAAAAGGAAGTGTTGATGAGCCATTACAAGCCTTGATTTTTGACTCGCATTACAATCCATTTCGAGGAATCGAAGTTATTTTCCGTGTAAAAAATGGTCAGATTAAAAAAGGTCAGAAGATAAAATTCATGGCTACCGGAAACGAATATTTTGCAGACGAGATTGGGACTTTAAAATTAAACCAAGTTCCGAAACAAGTGATTTCAGCCGGTGATGTTGGGTATTTAATTTCTGGAATTAAAGAAGCGAAAGAAGTAAAGGTAGGTGATACATTGACAGATGCGAAAACGCCAACAACGAATATAATTAAAGGATTTGAAGAGGTGAAACCAATGGTTTTTGCAGGAATTTATCCTGTGGATACGGAAGATTATGAGGAGTTGCGAAACTCTATGGAAAAATTGCAGTTGAATGATGCTTCATTAGTATTTTTACCGGAAAGTTCAGCTGCTTTGGGATTTGGTTTCCGTTGTGGATTCTTAGGAATGTTACACATGGAAATTATCCAAGAGCGTTTGGAGCGTGAATTCAACATGACAGTGATTACCACGGTTCCCAACGTTTCTTATTTGGCTTACACCAAAAAGGATCCAACAACTCCACTTATCGTAAACAATCCTTCGGACCTGCCCGAGCCCTCCCGTTTAGACCACGTGGAAGAGCCTTTTATTAAGGCAACCATCATCACCAAATCGGATTATGTTGGAAATGTAATGAGTTTGTGTATTGAAAAACGTGGGTTGATTACGAATCAGACCTATTTGACTACGGAACGTGTAGAGTTGACTTTTGATATGCCATTGGCAGAAATTGTATTTGATTTTTACGACCGTTTGAAAACCGTTTCTAAAGGATATGCTTCCTTTGATTATACGCCAATTGGGTTGCGAACTTCTAATTTAGTGAAAGTAGACATCTTATTGAACGCAACGATTGTGGATGCATTATCCTCCTTGATGCATGCCGACAACGCATATCAAATAGGAAAAAAAATGTGTGAAAAACTGAAAGAATTGATTCCGCGCCAACAATTTGATATTCCTGTTCAAGCGGCTATTGGGGTAAAAGTTATTTCTCGCGAAACAATAAAAGCATTGCGTAAAGACGTTACCGCTAAGTGTTATGGTGGAGATATTTCCCGTAAACGTAAATTATTGGAAAAACAGAAAAAAGGTAAAAAACGAATGAGATTGGTTGGAAATGTTGAAATTCCGCAAGAAGCGTTCATGGCTGTTTTGAAGTTGAATGATTAATGACCCGACGTTTTTTCTCGTCATTAATTACCCTGACGATAGTACCGGTTTTTTTAGAGGAGTGAACTAGGTATTTCATGCCACATTTAAATACCAAATTGGTTGTTTGCTTTGGCGTTCAGCAACAAAAGAGACATAGGAACAAAAGCGTATATTTGAATAACAAAAAAATATAACAATTATGAATTTTAATTCTAAAAATCCATTTTTAAATACTAAAACTTTTTCTACTGCAGTTTCAAAAAATGATCAAGTACATCAAACCACAATTCTTGATTATAATGACGAGATGACCTTGTCAGGAACCATAAATAAAAGTTTGATTTTATTTTTACTACTTACAGCTTCGGCTATGGTAATATGGTGGTTGACCTTTAATGGGATGAACCCAATGGTTCCAGCAATTGGCGGTGCAGTAGTAGGACTTATTCTAGTGGTAATTTCAGCGTTTAAACCTCAATATTCCCCCTATTTAGCCCCTGGTTACGCACTTTTTGAGGGCTTATTTATTGGTGGAATTTCAGCAATATTTGAAGCAATGTATCCTGGAATTGTCATTCAGGCCGTAGGAGCTACATTTGTAACCTTCATGATTTGTCTGGGATTATATAAATATAAAATTGTGAAGGTAACAGAACAATTCAAATCGGTAGTTGTGGCTGCAACATTGGCAATTGCTACGTATTATCTTATATCTTGGGTATTTTCAATGTTCACCAGTTTTGTGCCCGTGCATTATGGCGGCTCATGGATGAGTATTGGAATCAGTGTTTTTGTAATTGTGATTGCTGCTTTAAATCTGTTTTTGGATTTTGACCGCATCGAAAAAGGATCAGAACAAAAAATGCCAAAATACATGGAATGGTATGGTGCCATGGGGTTAATGATCACCCTTGTTTGGCTGTATATTGAATTTTTAAGATTGCTCTCAAAATTAAACAGTAAAAACTAATCGTGCTAATAGCTGTATAAAAAAGAGTGAACCTTTTAAAGTGTAAAAGAGTCACTCTTTTTATGCTGCTTTCTCAAAAGCAATGTAATGACTTAAAAGCCCTTTATTGTTGAAAACAGGAAACCCTTTTATGAAACAAACATAAATAGTCCCATTTTTTTTATAATTCAACACTGTTTTTTCAAAAGGTTTCTGCTCTACTATTGCCGTACGAATTTCACTTGAAGTACTCTTGCTCGTTGCTTTCCCTTGAAAAATCTTAGGGCTTTTTCCCAAAACTTCGGATTCTGCATAGCCGTTCATTTTTTTCATGTTGTGTGAAGCAAATATAATATTCAATTTTACATCCGTAACAATAACAACCTCTTCTTTCAGGCTACTATTGAGATCCCAATCATTTTTTGACCATTTATTTTGCAAAGCAATTGAGTTTAGCTTGTTTAAATCCAAAAAAACATTCTTGACTGAACTCAAAAATTCATTATGAAAATCCCAAGAACAAACAGGAACCGTCTTAATACTTAAAGCGCTGTGATACATCGCAATAGCGTCTTCATATTCTTTAAAATTGCTCATAACACATAATTTAATGAACCAAATGTAATTTTATTCACAAAGATAAAATTACAAATTTCAGATTTTAACCATTGTTGAACTCCTTCATTCTCCATTAGAAATCAAATTTCAGCTGCACCACAACAAATTTTTTCTGCTCTGTATTCAAATTGCTTAGAGAAATCCCCAGCAAACGAACGGAATCCTTCATGCGCTCTTGGTACAAAAGTTCTTTCACAACCTCTAGAATCAGTCCTTTGCCAGATATAAAATAAGGCAAGGTTTTACTGCGGGTTTGTTGGGTAAAATCACTGTATTTAATTTTCAAAGTGATTGTTTTTCCAGCTATAGTTTGTTTTTTTAATCTTCTTTCTAAGGCACTTGCAATAGGATCCAGTTGCTCCATCATGAAAATTTCTGAAGAAAGGTTGACGTCAAAAGTATGTTCTGCCGCTACTGATTTTGTGATTCGATTGGATTTAACCTCACTATTATGAATTCCCCTAACTACGTTGTAGTAAAAATGTCCTGATTTTCCAAAATGTCTCTCCAGAAACTCCAATGATTTACTTTTTAATTCTACTCCCGTAAAAATCCCTAATTGGTACATTTTCTCGGTGGTTACTTTTCCAACCCCATGAAATTTGTGAATGGCTAATTCTTCCAAAAATGCAATCACTTCATTTGGATCGACTGTTTTCTGCCCGTCGGGTTTATTATAATCACTTGCGATTTTAGCGACAAATTTATTAACTGAAATCCCTGCCGAAGCTGTCAAACCTACTTCATTAAAAATGCGTTGTCTTATTTCCTGTGCCAATAAAGTGGCGCTAGGATTTCCTTTTTTATTTGTAGTGACATCTAAATACGCCTCATCGAGTGAGAGTGGCTCTACTAGATCCGTATATTCATAAAAAATCTTGTGAATTTTTCTTGATATTTCTTTGTACCGATCAAATCTCGGTGTAACAAAAATAAGTTCTGGGCAGTTTTTTTTAGCCATAACGCCACTTATGGCACTCCTTACGCCAAATTTCCTAGCCTCATAACTTGCTGCAGCGACAACTCCTCGATTCTCTGAACCTCCCACTGCAATGGGTTTTCCCCGCAACAATGGATTGTCCAATTGCTCCACAGAGGCGTAGAAAGCATCCATGTCAACGTGAATAATTTTTCTTACTGGAATGAATCCCTGCATAATGTTCTAATTGAATATTCTCTTCGATTTCTTCCAAAGAACCTAGCATTCTGATTAATTCTTACCGTCTGAACTCAAATAATTGACAACTACTTTTGATTTTTTTTTGTTTTCCGTTGGAAAAAAGAAACTAATGGGTCTGGATTTAAAATGATTCCAGATAGAAGCAGCAATAAATCGCAATTCAAACAAAGAAATAGCCCTGGAGCGGAGCGCCAATCCCAACGAAAGGCTAAAACTGACCGTAAAATTCACTAACCCAATAACTCCAATCCCAAAAATGCCCCAAAACAACATAGTATTGCTTACTTGATAATTTGCTCCATACACTCCTAAGGCAAGATTACCGCTTACGAAAGTGATGTGTCTAATATCCAGATTCAACCCTAAAAACAAGCCAACGGAAGCCGTACTTCCCATAAAAACGCCAAACCAAAAATTAGAAATAATTCCAGCCCCTCTTTTTTCGTACAGCTTGGCTAATTTTAAAGTACGTACTTTTCCTAAGCTTCTTTTCAACATAGGGTGTTCCGTTATTCGGAAAAAAACCTGATTATGCTTATCCCTATTGGCAATACTTCCCGAAATAATTCCAGATAAAAACAGAAAAAATCCTGCTATTGCCGCATGAAAAATAGCTAATGAATGAATGGGACTAATGTCTATAAGTAACGTTTCCCATTTAGTTGCAGCAATATTATAATGGAATAAGTAATCAATAGCCCAAATTCCAAGCAATGAAACTGGAAAAGCCATAATTACATTCCCCAAAAATGCAATAAACTGGGACCTGAAAACACGTGCAAAAAGAATGGCAAAAGCTTCATATTTCTCCGCCTCCTTCCCTTGTTTTGCAACTCCTTTTTCTAGAGCTTTTATCAAGGCAGCAGCAGTCATCGCTGGCTGTTTTGTAGCTAAAGTAAACCCCAGAAGATAAATAGCAATAAATCCAAAAGCATAATTCATACTATAAAGAAAAGCATGCCCAAAAAAACTAGTGTCAGCGCTAGCAAGCAAAACCTTAATGACACATAATATACCTACAATAAACCCTCCACCTAGGGCGGTACGGAACATTTTAAAATATTCTTTGCGACTTTCTGTGATATAATGTTCACCTGTTTTAGCCGTGTGCTGGGTAATTTCATAAGAGATTAATTGTGTACTTTCGGCTATAAATTTCCTAACATTGTTCTTGTAGCAATTGAATTTTATCAAACGTAAGGCTAAAACAATCCCATTGTTTTTTTTATCACTCTCTTTTTCAACGATCAGCAACGGAATTAAAAATTTAAGCCGCTCTAATTGCTGTCTGATTTTTAGTAAATTCTGGTTTACCCGAAGTGAAATGCCATATTTAGAACTATTATGAAAAGCTCTGTCCACAAATTCTTCGCATTGCTTATGCAAAACCATCAATTGGGAATAAGATAAATCATCTATAGTGATGAAATGATTTTCAGAACTCCGGACTTGATCTTCTATTTGAAACAATTCCTTTTCAAAAGCTGAAAAAGGACTTTCAAAATCATCAAATTCAGGTACCATTTTAATCACATCCGTTTCCATGGCACGACCGCTGATGCGTTGTGTAATAAGATGCATTGCAACAAGTATTTCTGATAAAACGGAGTGAGGTGCTACACTTTCATAAATAGATTTGAATTTTAAAAGGCTGTATAATTCCTCTAATTGCTCCACTGGAATTTTATTTACCCAAATCCCATCATTGGCTAGATAAAAAACCTGATTGAAAATGTATTCTAAAGTGTCTTTTTGAGGTTGATAAGGCAATATCTTAGCAAAGATTCTTTTTTTGACTTCAAAAAGAAAATCTACATCTTGTAAAATAGCTGCGTCTGTGAGGATTTTATTAAACTTAATGTCTTTGAGAATTTCTTTGAGATAAAGGGAAAGTTGTTTCCGACAAGAATAATTTTCTTTCAAAAAAGTAATAATATCCTGCAAATCCACGGTTGCCAATTTTTTTGTTTGCAAAGGCCGAATCAACCGAATTAACTCCACTAAAGGCTCCAGGTTGTCTTCTGTATCACGCCAAGACTCTGCTTCCCCAAAAAATTCAGTTAGCACTCCCACTGGAGTTGGCTTGTGTTTTCTTTTAAAAAATGGTTTTATCAACTTTGTTTAATTTTTGTAAAAATACGAACAGACTGATCATTTTTCATTAATAAATCCTTGAAATTATTGCTCAAGGACGCACAAAAAGACCTATTCGCAAAATTTCCTTCCTATTATCGGTAATCGACACACAGAATTGGAACATAAAAAACAGCAAACTAGCATAAACTCCGCTTTTGTCAAAGAGATAAAAACGGAACAAAAGCAAAATATTTAATACCTTTGGTTGCTGGTATCAGCCCAGATAGCAATGAAAAATCTTCGATTGAAAAAAACTATTTTTCATTTAAAAAAGAGCAACCCAAGACGCTATTTTTTACAAATTGAAAAAAGATTTATGAGTAAAAATTGAAATGAATATCTGGATACGAGCCAAGTGAACTGACAAAATAAATAACTAAAAATAACAAATTTCGCTTGAAATGATAGAAATAGAAAGAAAATTTTTAGTCAAAGATGATTCCTATAAAGAATCTGCTTTTACTCAAAATCATATTGCGCAGGGCTATTTGAGTTCCGCGCCAGCGCGAACGGTACGGGTACGAATAAAAGGAAAAAAGGGGTTTCTGACGATAAAGGGGATTTCTAATACCTCCGGACTGTCCCGTTTTGAGTGGGAAAAAGAAATTTCCATTAGTGACGCTGAAAAATTACTGCTTTTGTGTGAAAAGGGAGCTATTGATAAAACTCGCTTTGAAATAAAAGTGGGCTCTCATATTTTTGAAGTAGATGAATTTCATGGTGAAAATCAAGGACTGGTTGTGGCAGAAATTGAATTAAACTCTGAAGAAGAATTTTTTGAAAAACCAGCTTGGCTGGACAAGGAAGTCACCGGAGACTCCCGCTATTACAATTCTTATTTGAGCACTTCGCCTTTTAGAAACTGGTAATCTAATTACTCATTACGGCTATAGTTACCTGCAGCCCTCCGCTGTTTTTATTAGCTGCAATATCCATAAATGCTCGTTTAGAAAGATCAATCTCTCTAGACTTGACAAATGGGCCTCTATCTGTAATTTCTACAATTACGAACTTCCCGTTTTTTTCATTGGTCACTTTGACTTTGGTACCAAAGGGCAGTTTTTTGTGGGCGGCGGTATATTTATTATTGTCAAATTTTGTACCGCTGGTCGTTCTTCTGCCATTGAATTTATCTGCGTAATAGGATGCGTGAGCGGCTTTTTTGTAGATTTTAAATTTTCCTAAAGAAGAGATCAATGAGTCTATTTTTTTTTCTTCCAGCTCCATTGCGGTTCGACTTTTTTTGATGCTGTCTTTTTGTATGGTGGCTTTTTGTCTTTCAGAGATGGAACTTTGGCTACTGGCTAAAGTGATTATTGCCAACAAAAAAAATAATGTTATTGATTTTTTCATTTATGTCTTTTTTAGTTAAATCTATTTTACAAAAACCATACCTAGATAAAAAAAGCTCTATTTCTAGAGCTTTCACGGTTTTTTTTAAAACCATATTTTCCATGGGATTCGGCTTAAAATAAGCACTAATCCTAAACCATAAAAAATAGAAAATGTTTTAAATTTAGATTCGCTTGTAGTTACTTTTTTGTGTTTTGACCACCCAATAGTAATCAAGACAATTGCTATTATATTGATCAAAGGATGTTCTAAAGCCAACAATCGGCTTTCCGTTGTCAGCCCACCCATTCCAACGGCTTTTATCATATTCAAACCATTGGGAGACACAAAGTATAAAAGTACACCTACTACTAATTGAGTGTGTATTGCTATTAAGCCAAACAGCGCTATCTTTCTGTCTTTGGAAGTAAATTCTTTTTTAGAAAACATCCCTATCAAAGAATTAACCACAGCCACCACTAAAACTAAAAGTGCCAGATAAGCCCAGCCAGAATGAAATTTTTGAATAAAATCGTCCATAAATAATATTTTTGTTTTAACAAATATAAGCAAAAAAGGCATAAAAAAACCACGTTTTTCAACGTGGTTTTAAATATTCAAACACTTAAATTACTCCTACTTACCAAAAATGTATCTAAGTGTAAATTGTGCTTGCCAAACATCAAAAGTTGAAGCATTTTTTTGAAAAGTGTCTTTTATTAAAACTCGAGTTCCGTTAGCTTCTACTTGAGTCGCTAATTGATAAAAAGGAACATTCGTAGTCGTTGTTCTGTAGTTCAAAACATTTGTATTTGTAACTCGTTGTGTAACTCCCCAATCTTTATTAATGAAATTAGTAAAGTTCAGGATATCAGCTCTGAATTGAAAATTATTCTTTTTACCCGCAATTGTAATATAAAAATCTTGAGTTGCTGATAAATCTAATCTATGTAGCATAGGTAAAACTCCTCCATTTCTCTCTGCATACTGCCCTCTTCTAGTAGAAAGGTAATCATCTTGATTGATATAGGATTCGTAAGCTTGTTGTTGTTGCGCTTCAGTGTAGACTGTTGTCACAGTCCCATTTGTTACTGAAAGTGATTGAAAACGAATTTCATTTGCATTTTTAGGGACATAAATCAAGTCATTGTTATTTACTCTGTCACCATTCATATCACCCCCGTAAGAATAGGAAAACGGTCCGGATTGTTCTCCAATGTATCCTAAATTGATTGAAGTTGCCGCCCCTACATTTTTACCGTATTCAATTTTGTATCCTAAAATACCAACTAATCTATGTGGTGTATTATTGTTAGACAATGCTAAAGGTAAGTCGTTATTTCCATTTACAGATCTAGCGCCCGTCCACGAACCAGAAGCAATAGAACCCGGAGATAACAAATCATTAGCACTTGAATACGTGTATGCAAACGATCCCCATAGCCCTTTTTTGTATGGATACTCTAATTTAAAGGTTGAAGAATAAAAATATCCTTTGTCCGTGTTTGTTAAAACAACGGCACTGGAAACATTATCATTAACACGAACACCTGCATCGGTACGAGCATATCTTGGTCTGTTATCCGGACCGCTGAAAGTTCCAACTGGCGCATCAAAATTAGCATTATAATAATGTATCGCATTAATATTTCTTTGAAAAATCCCTTCTACTGTACCTACAAAACCAAAAGGAAGTTTTTGATCAACCGCTATATTAGTTTTCCAAACTTGCGGAAACTTAAATTTTTTATCGGTGAAAGCCAATTCAAAAGTAGTAGGAAGCGTTGGGGTATCCGGAATAAAATAATCATTTGGGTTTGGAGTAAAACCATACCCACCAGAAGCCAATGCAGTGCCACTTACATCAACAAAACCTGTAAGCACTCCATTATTACCAATTGCATTAGATAAATAAACTGAAGGTGCTCTTCCTGTAAAAACACCACTACCTCCACGAAGTTGCGTCGTTGCATCGCCATTTAAGTCTAAGTTGAAACCAACTCTTGGCTCAAACAAATACTGTGTATCAGGCATTTCTCCTGTATTAAATTTTTGGCCTTGTCCAAAAGTTAATGCAGTAACTGCAGGATTCTCAAGAGCTGTATCAGCAAACCAAACAGCTGTGGCACGAAGACCTACTGTTAATTTAAATCTATCGCTCAATTTCATTTCATCTTGCGTGTACAAATCTAATTTGTTTGACTTGAAGATTTGTAATGGCTCTTGAGCACCTGGCAATGCAGAATATCTGAATTGAAGACGTGCAGGAAGTGCCGTTGTTGATGGAATGCCACCTGTGTTTGCAGACTGATTAGCTGCTGCATAAAAGTCAGAAAGTGAATTAAAAGTGTAAACACCATTTGAACCAGAGAAAAACAAGTTGCTTGATTTGAAGTACTCAAAGTTAGCACCAAACAATAAAGAATGTTTTCCTATGGTTTTAGTCAAATTATTTGTAAAATGTAATGTAGAATACGAAAGTTTATTTCCTTGAGTGAACGGATCTAAACCTGCCGAAATAAATGTGTTTGAACCGTTTAAGATATCAATTGTTGGAAACAAACCACCACCTTGTAATGCTCTGTCTTCAATTTGCTTATCGTAACCTGCAATAAAGTTATTGTACCAAGAATTGCTTAATTTACTATTCAATTCTAAGACTACTGATCTCGTATTATCCTGAATTACATATCCGCTGTTTTTAAAAGACATTGCTAACGGACTTGTTCTTCTGTTTCCAAAACCTAATGAATTAGAGTTTGAAGTTAACTCATCAGAATTAGAGTTATGAAAAACATAACGAGCGGTCAATTGATGATTATCATTAATATTCCAGTCCAGTCTGGCTAGGAATTTTTTTGAAATTCTTTCAGCATCATAGTTTTCCCATGGTCCTGTGGTATAATTAAATTTATCTTGCAAAAAAGTAGAAAGTGTTTGCATTTGTGCAAAAGTAGGAGCCGAAACCTGTGCACTTGCTTGTGGCGAACCTGTAGATGTCCAAGTAGTAGCCGGGCTAATGTTCTCTATAGTTTCAACATTCCCAAAGAAAAATAATTTATCTTTAATGATTGGTGCTCCAATTCTGGCACCCCAAATTTTTTCTTCAAATTTTCCAGGCACTACTGTTCTTTCTCCTGCTTTACTTCCTATGAAGTCTTTTTTGTTGCTTCGGAATGAATTGTATATTGATCCTTCCACTTCATTGGTTCCACTTTTGGTAACCGCATTGATTCCAGAACCTAAAAATCCGGATTGACGTACGTCATAAGGAGCGATATTTACTTGTAATTGCTCAATAGCATCTAATGAAATAGCTGTAGAACCGGTTCTTCCTCCGGCTTGTGAGTCACTACCTAAACCAAAACCATTATTAAAAACAGATCCGTCAATAGTAAAATTGTTTAATCTTGAATCCTGACCACCAAAAGTACCGTTACTACCTGCATTAGCATTGTACTTAGTAATTGCATTTATGGAACGTGCACCTGTTACTGGCACGGCAGTGATTTCTCTGTTAGAAAATTGTTGAGATGCTCCAGTTCTTCCTTTATTGAAAGTCCCTTTCGATTTTGTAGAAACAATTACTTCATTCAACGCATTTGATTCTTCTTCTACAACAATATTTACAGTTAAATTATTCCCTAAAGGAGCGTTAATGTCCGTGATTTCTGTTGTTTTGTAGCCTACATAAGTCACTCTTACAGTGTAGGGACCGCCTGGTCTAATACCCTGAACTGCATAGCCTCCATTGGCACTTGTAGTTGAAAAATATTTTGTTCCTGTAGGCGTGTGAACGACCTCAACTGACGCTCCTGGAAGAGTCTCTCCAGCATTCGATTTAACAGTACCAGACATAGCAGAACTAGTGACCTGCGAATGACCTACAACTGATAAAAAAATAATCAAAATAAAAATAATTCTTTTCATTTTTGTTTTTTTGTTTAGTTAAAAAAGTTTGGCAAAAATATAACATTTTTACTTAAATAAGTTAACATACTGTTAAGAATACGGTATTTCAAAACAATTTTTTCGCCCTCAACCATTATTTCTTTTTAGATCGAAAACCAAAGTATTTATTTTTTTTATTAAAGATTATTCTTTTTTTAAAAGACTTAAAATGTGGTTTTTAGTTATAAAAAAAAACCCTCATTCCAAATTGAAATGAGGGTTAGATTATTTTAAGCTAAACTAGTTGAATGTATAACGAACACCAGTTTGCATTTGCCATCTTGACGAGTTAAGACCTACATCATCAACTTGGTTAACATTATTTCCTACAGCAGGGTTGTATCTAAACGTTGGTGTGGTACCATTAGCTAAGAATCCAACTTGCTGAAGCAATTGCACTTGGTCAAAGCTTGTAAAATAACGTTTACCCCAATTTTTATTTATAAGATTGGTAAAGTTGAAAATATCAGCTGTAAATTCTAAGGTATGTTTCTTATTCCCTACGTTGATAGTAAACTCTTGTGCAAATTTCAAATCGACAACATGAGTCGTTTTTAAACGATCTCCGTTACGCTCAGCGTATCCACCTTTTCTACTTCTTAAATACTCATTCCCTTCGATAAAAGCACTAAGCGCATCCCATTGTTGATCAGCGGTTAAGCCATTAGTTGTGCTTACTAAATTAATTTCAGATTTAGCAGCAGGAACATAAATCAATGCTGAACTAGAGAATGTATCTTTTAACAAATTTCCACGGTCATTATACACATAACTTATCGGTGTTCCTTGAGCTCCTTCGTAGAAGAAACCAATTCTTGATTTTGTGAATTTACTCCATTTCAAAGTAACATTTCCGTTCGAAATAACTCTTGCACCTTGATCAAAATCAGATCTTGACAATGTTGGAAAATTAGCTCCATTAACGGTTTCAGTATTATTCCACTGAGAACTGTTTTGAGATGAGGTTGCATCCAATAGAACGGTAGACTTACCATAGGAATATGTACCAGAAATATTACCGTCAATAAATGGTGATCTAAAGTTTTTAGTTAAAGTAAAAGACACATTATAAGCTTTTCCTTCATCTGTATTAGAGGCCAAATAAATTCCTAGATACTTGTTATCAACTCTATTATTTGCATTGTAAGTTGGTCTTGTATCCGCTCCAGTTAAGTTACTTGTAGACGCTTTGATATTCAAATTTTCATAGGTGATAGCACTGATGTTATCATTGTAAGTAACTTCAGAAGTAAACACGAAGCCTAATGGCAATTTTTGATCTACTGCAAAACTTGCTTTAAATACCTGTGGTAATTTAAAATCTTTTGCAAAAATATCAATATTACCGCCCGTACTACCTGAACCTGGTCTTGGGACAGAAGCAGGAAGCGGCGCTATTTGACTATCAACGCTTGGATTAGGATTGAACACTGGCGTTGTCCCTCCGGTAATTTGAATCGCTCCTTGAGTAACTCCATTATTGTTATATGTCCCACCTGGCCATACTAGCGGTAACCTAGAAGTAAATACTCCAAATCCACCTCTAATTTGAGTTAATTTTGCACCATTTACATCATAATTAAAACCCAAACGCGGTGCAAAATGAGCATAATTAGATATCCCTTGACCTACTCTGGCATCTTTCAAGTTTTTACCGGCTGCTTGTAATAACCCAACCGTTCTAACATTAAAATCATTATTTACTAAACCATCTTCCCATACCGGCATATCAACTCTTACTCCGTAAGAAAGTTTGAAATTTTCAGTCAATCTCATGTCATTTTGAATATACAAACCAAATTGTTTTGTACCAAACTCAGCTGCTCCTAGCGACTCATCTCCACTACCACCAATCAAGGAATAGTTCATTAAAAACCTATTTGCTCTTGCATCTGTTAAGAAATCAGATAATTTGGAGTAACGATAAGCTCCAAAATTGTTACCAAAGAATACGTTTTTAGATTGTGAAAATTCGTTGTGAGTTCCAATCGTGATTTTATTTCTTCCAAGATTGATTTCAAAATTATCAGAAATAGTCAATACTTTTTGATCTAAAAGATTTGCAGTTGAAAAAGCTTCTGCACCAAAGAAAATACTACCTGGACCATCTATAATTTGAACGGTAGGAAACGGATCTCCAGATGGGTCTCTGTCATCAGCTACAGTTGTGTAAGCAATAACAAGATTGTTAGAAAATTTATTACTAAATCTTGAGTTTAGTTCTAAAGCTGTTGAATTAGTTGTCGATTTAAATAACTGACTACCATTGATAAAACTAATTGCTGTAGCAGAAGAACGGCTAGGAGAAAAATTCTCTGCATCAACAATACTGTGCTTAAATGATAATTTATGATTATCACTGATGTTCCAGTCTAACTTAGCAATGATTTTATCACTCTTAAGTGTTCTGACATTATTATTGTAAGAACCTGGATCATATCCAAAACCTGCTAATTTTGCAGTTAAGGCATTAATATCAGCTAATTTAGAATCTCCTGCGTAGGTACCAAAATCAAAAGGTTGTGGTGTTTCATTATTTTGTTTTTCATAGTTGATAAAATAAAACAATTTGTCTTTGACAATTGATCCACCTGCACGAACTCCGTACGTTTGCGCAGAAAAATCAGCTAACTTTTGTCTTCCGTCTGCACCTGCCAATGAAGGAGGCGTTTTAGCAGAAATAGACTCGTCTCTATTGAAAAAATAGGCAGATCCTTCAAAATCATTAGTTCCTGATTTCGTAATTGCACTAATTGCTCCACCCGCAAAACCTGAAAGTTTCACATCATAAGGAGCTACACTTACTTGAAATTGCTCAATTGCATCCACAGAAATTGGACTTACACCCGTTTGCCCTCCGTTAGTTCCGTTTGCAGCTAGTCCGAAAACATCATTACTTACAGCTCCATCAATATAAATTGCATTGAATCTATTATTTTGTCCCCCAATAGACAATTGATCATCGCCTCGAATTTGTGCCTGAGGTGTCAATCTTGCAAAATCAGAAATGTTTCTGGATAAGGAAGGTAATGAATTGATTTTATCAGAATTAATTACTGTTTGCGCTCCTGTTCTTTGAGAATTAAACGTATTGTCTCTTGCGCTTCTAACTACTACTTCTTTCAATTGATTTGACTCTTCAGCCAAAGCAATTTTAAAGGTTTTATTTTCTCCTAATTGAAGATAAATTTCGTTTTCTTCATGGTTTCTGAAACCTACATAAGTGATAGTAATTTTGTAAGGTCCCCCTACTCTCATGTTTGAAATACTAAAATTACCAGTCCCATCTGTAGATGCAGTGTAACGGGAACCTGAAGGAGTATGTACTGCAAGAATAGATGCCCCTGGTAAAGTTTGAGAATCGTTATCATAAACATTTCCGCTTACAGAGGAATTTGTATTTCCCTGTGCGTAAAGGTTAGGATTAGCGCAAAATAATAACGCTAATGCAAAAAACAACTTTAAAAATTTTTTCATATTGTCTAGTTTATTAATATTTGGCAAAAATATAACATTTTTGCTTTAATAAGTTAACATAACGTTAAGAATATCGTTTCTTTTAAACAGAATTTTTATCTCAAACCAATAATCTCGCTTTTTTTAATTAAAAAAAAAGAAATTATTCAATTAAAATCATTTTATATTAAATTATCCACACCAAATTACCAATTGCAAATACTAAAAAAAATAACACAAATTTAAAAAAAGTACTCTGCCAGAATTACTTAAATACTAAAAAGCCCTGAATTAGCTAAAATCAAGGCTTTTAGTGTTTTATACCTCCATCAAAAACAGAGCAGTAATCAACCTTAAATGAAAATTGATACGATCATAAAAATCAGTAGCTTATTTGCTCCTATTTATTCTTCAAAAAATGATTCAATAAAAAAGTGGTAGATCCGTCATGTGTTTGAACCGTTTTTGTATTAATTTCTTCCAAGATAGAATTTGCCAATTGTTTTCCTAATTCAACTCCCCACTGGTCAAAACTAAAAATATTCCAGATCACTCCTTGTACAAAAATCTTGTGCTCATACAAGGCTATCAAAGAACCCAAGGTTTCGGGTGTCAGTTTTTGGATTAAAATAGTGTTTGTAGGCTTGTTACCTGTAAAAACTTTAAATGGCAAAAGGAATTTTGCTTTATCAGCTGAAATTCCTTGTGTATCAAATTCAGCTTGTACTTGTTCTTCTGATTTCCCATGCATTAATGCTTCTGTTTGTGCAAAAAAGTTAGACATTAGTTTATCATGATGATCATTGTCGCCGTATAGAGGAGTTACAAATCCAATAAAATCTGCAGGTATCAGTTTTGTCCCTTGGTGAATTAACTGAAAAAAGGCATGTTGCGCATTCGTTCCTGGCTCTCCCCAAATGATCGTCCCCGTTTGGTAATTGACCGGTTTCCCGTCCCGACCCACACTTTTACCATTGCTTTCCATTGTTCCTTGTTGCAAGTAGGGTGCTAATTTTTGTAAGTATTGCGTGTACGGAATCAAAGCTTCACTTTCGGCACCAAAAAAATTGTTGTACCAAATACTCAATAACGCTAACGTAACCGGCATGTTTTGGTCAAAATCGGCAGTTTTGAAATGCTCGTCCATCTCATTGGCTCCTTTTAGCATGCCGTCAAAATTATCGTACCCAACGGCTAAACTTATCGTAAGTCCAACGGCACTCCACAAAGAGAATCTCCCTCCAACCCAATCCCACATAGGGAATACGTTGTCTGGGTTTATCCCAAACGCTGTTACTTTTTGAATATTGGTAGAAACGGCAACAAAATGCTTGGCCACATCTTCTTGAGTAGCCGATTTTAAAAACCATTTTCTGATGGTTTCAGAGTTGGTTAATGTTTCTTGAGTTGTAAATGTTTTGGAAACAACCACAAAAAGCGTTGTTTCTGGATTTAGTTTTTTTATGATTTCATTTACATGATCCCCATCCACATTAGAAACAAAATGAACATTTAAATGATTTTTATAAAATTGCAATGCCTCAACAACCATAACAGGCCCTAAATCCGAGCCTCCAATGCCTATATTGACCACATCCGTGAACGGTTTCCCTGTAAAACCTGTTCTTTTGCCGGAAATTACTTCATTGGTAAATAATTTAATTTTACTTTTTACTTCATTAATTTCAGTAAGTACATTACTTCCATCAACATTTATTATTGCTGATTTTTTGGCACGCAATGCGGTGTGAAGTACTGCTCTATTTTCGGTTTGATTAATTATTGCACCATTAAAATAATCAGCAATAGCACTTTTAAGTCCTACTTCATCTGCTAGTTGTAATAACAACTGAAGTGTTTCTTGATTAATAATATTTTTTGAATAATCAATTAAAAAATCATTCCATTTCAAATTGAATTTTTTTGTTCTGGATTCGTCCAATTGAAATAATTCCTGAATCGACGCTTTTTGCATTTCGCTGTAATGCTTTTCAAGTTTTTTCCAAGCGCTTGTTTCGGTTGGATTTGTGGTATTTAAAGCCATTTATTATGTGTTTTGTAGTATTATTTTAATAGGGTAAAAATAGTGAAATTAGTTTTAATGCTAAATGAGTTTTCATTTATATAACAATTTATCAGGAAATACAATGAATAATGACCATCGTATAATCACACCACGTATTTGTATTTTTCAACAGAATAATTGTTTTCAATTAATTTTTAAGTGCTGCATTATAAGTTAGCCACACTATCCAGTTCAAATTTCAAGGGCGTTATTTGTGTCAAAAACCGACTTTTATTAGCGCCATTCATCGGCTCACCACTAGGCAATTTAAGTCTTAATGCATCTACTTGTCTTCCGTTTTTCCAAAATCGATAACAAACATGTGGCCCTGTTGCCAAACCTGTGCTTCCTACTAAACCGATAACCTGTCCCTGACTGACCCGTTGTCCGCGTCTCACGAGTATTTTTGACATGTGCAAATATTGTGTCGAGTAGGTCCCGTTATGTTTAACTTTTACAAAATTCCCGTTTCCGGCAGTAAAACCACTTTGCTCCACAACGCCGCTTGCCGTAGTGGTTATAGGTGTGCCATGAGGCGCCGCATAATCCGTTCCTTTATGTGCTTTCCATCTGTGCTGAACCGGATGAAATCTACTGTTTGAAAATCTTGACGAAATTCTACTGAATTTTATTGGAGACTTAAGAAAGAAATTTTTTAGTGTTTTCCCTTCTTCATTATAATATTGAATTTTATCTGAATTGGGGTTCTGCGCAAAAGGAAACGCGTAAATAATTTTTCCTCCGTATTCAAAAAAAGAAGCTTCTAGTTCTTCGACTCCGTCATAAACGGAATCATTTATAAAGCGCTCTGTAAACGTTATCGCAAAACGATCTCCTTTTTTGAGTTTCATGAAATCAATTGAATAGGCGTAAATTTTAGCTATTTTATTCGCTAGAGCCCCTTCAATCTTAGCATTGTCTAAAGTTTCCGACAATGATTCTTTCAAAACTCCACCAATGGTGCGTCGCCTAATTGTAATTGGTTTGGTTTTTTTATAAACAACTACCGCTGTGTCCCGCATATCAATCACGTAATAACTCAGCGCATCGGGTTGATAAATAAAAGCCTGTAAATTATGTTTTTTATCCTTGGACCTCAACAACGTAAAAGGCCTGTTGATTCTAATACTTCTTACATCAAACGAATCTCTCACTTTAGCAATAATATCATATACTTTTCGTTCCCCAATATTCTGATTTTGAATAATAGTTCCAAAAGTATCTCCCCTTTCTATAGTATCATTAACGATATTAAAATCAGCAAGAACAAACCCAAACTCACTCTTTTTAGGAACAAGTTTCACTACTTTTTCCGGCACAACTTCCTTCATTTTATTACATGATACTAAAGAAAAAAGTGCTATTATAATTATAAATATTTGTTTCAAATCTTGTTTTTTTTTATTCAATCTACATTTCTACTCCCCAATTTTCTAATTCGTGGCTACTCCATAATTCCGGGAAGAAAATTCTTCTTTGATATTTTGGATGCATGTATTTTTTCCAGTCACTCCCGCCAGTAGCTTCTCCATCGCCTTTTCCACTTTGATCAATATATTTTTTTGCTGTATTAAGGTGTTGCATTACCCAAGTAATATTTACCGTATGGTCATAATGACGCATGGCTTGAATTAGTTCTGGATTTTTTTGATCTGATTCCGGTAATTGTTTGAATTTTTGCCAAATATTAATGGTGTTGTATTCCTCCATGTGGGCTAAGAATTCCTTCTTATATTTTTTTTCAAACTCCTCCAGTAAAAATGATTTTTTACCGCTGTGATACTCTTTTCCGGCTGCTTGCCAATACAAATGTTCCAGTGCAAACTCATACGTTGTATTCCGGTCAATGGTATCTCTATAACGGTAATCAATCAGATTTATTAGGTCTGTTGATGAAAATTCTATCAAGCGGTATTGCGCACTTTGAAAGCCGCTGGCCGGAGTTAGTGTATTTCTAAATTTCATGTATTGCTCCACTTCCATTCCATTTCCCATAATATCAAAAGAGGTGGTTAACATGTCAAAATAACGGCTGATTCGCATTAATCGTTCCGTGAAAAATACTGTATTAATGCTTTCACAATAGGAAATTTGCCGCATCTCCCAGAGAATCATTTTAAATATCAATTCATTAACCTGGTGATACATGATAAAAACCATTTCGTCCGGAAGCGTCGTTCTCTGAATTTGAAGATTCAACAGGGCATCTGTCTGAATATAATCCCAATAGGTGATTGGCTTAGACCATAATAATCCTTCGAGCTGTGTTTCTGTTTTTTGATTTATCGCTTCATATTTAAGCTCAATTTCTTTTAAAATAGCTTCTGAATTGTCTTTAGTACTCATTATTTTTTTGTTTTAAAAGGATTTTTCAATCCTCTGTATCCCTCAATATCTGCCTTGATTGACCCTACTGCCAGACTGGCTTTTATCCTCAGCGGTACTTTATTGTCATCGTCCGAAATCCAGACAGTAAGACTTTCTTTCTCTTTGAAAACGCGTCCTGATTGTACCAAAGGTCTAAAAATCATAGCTGAAACAACGCCAAATTTAGTGGTAATATTTTCTCGTCCAATAAACTTTAGCTTGAATTTAGTAGTTTCATCATCAAAAAACATATCGATTGCCACTGATTCTCCAATTTTTAATTTATCGATACTAGGATAGTTTCTTAAATAATAAAAGGCCGATAGAATATCCTGAGTATTTTTTGGAATGTAAAGTGTTTTTTCGGTTTTATGTTTATAATCTTTTACAACAACTCTGTTTGTAGATTGGTCAAAAAACCCTTCTTGATTTTTAGTATAGCCGCCTTCATCAATTTTTCGAACAAACTGGTACGGATTTCCTGTTTCCTTATCAATGTAGCTTTCGTATAAATCATCTACTTTAAAGAAAAAACGAGACATCCCCGTGGTGTATCCTTTACCAACAACATGAAACGTTTTTTTGTTGTTTAAAATGGCCTCTTTTACTTCCAGCGTGGCATAACCGGCATTGACTATTCCATAGTGTATCCTGAATTTGAACCACTCACCCACTCCGTAAGCATCTTCCTGAGGAGAATCAAAGCTTACTGTTATAATCAACACAAAGAATAAGAATAGTTTTTTCATCACTTAATTTGTCTGTTTATTGACTCTATTAGCAAATTTTGTTCCAAATATATCAAAACAAAAAAACTCAGTCAAATAATGACTGAGTTTTTATGCTATTAACTAACCAAAAAACTATAAACTATGAAATTTATATGAAATCAGGAAGGAAACCACCCCTTCCCTTTTTGCGAGTGCAAAGGTAGTTAACAAATCCACTTTTTTTTGTTAAAAAAAAAGTTTAACACAACATTTACAAAAAAACATGTTGTTTATTAGTTATTTTTTCACAATATGTAAAAATAATGCTTTTTTACAACGTTCCTCGCAATTCCTGTTCTCGCTCAATTGATTCAAATAGCGCTTTAAAGTTCCCCGCTCCAAAACCTTTGGCTCCCATTCTTTGTATAATTTCAAAAAATAAGGTTGGCCTGTCTTGCACCGGTTTTGTGAAAATTTGCAACAAATACCCTTCTTCATCGGCATCTACCATGATGGCTAGTTTCTCGATTTCGTTTAAATCTTCTTTCATCATTTTCATGTGATCTCCCAATCGCTCCGGAATGGCTTCATAATAGGTATGTGGAGGAGCGGACAAAAATTCAATTCCTCTGGCTTTCAATTGCGATACGGTTTTGATAATATCATCCGTTGCTATTGCGATATGCTGAATTCCAGGTCCACCATAAAAGTCCAGATATTCCTCAATCTGTGACTTTTTCTTTCCTTCAGCAGGTTCGTTGATTGGAAATTTGATTCTTCCGTTTCCGTTTGACATTACCTTACTCATCAATGCTGAATATTCCGTATTGATTTGTTTGTCATCAAAAGAAAGGAAATTTACAAATCCCATCACGTCTTCATAAAACTTAACCCAAGTATTCATTTCATTCCAACCCACATTTCCTACCATGTGGTCAATGTATTTTAATCCTGTTGGTTCCGGATTATACTCGGATTTCCATTCCTTATAACCAGGAAGGAAAACACCATTATAGTTTTTGCGCTCTACAAAAATATGTACCGTTTCTCCGTAAGTGTAAATTCCGGAACGTACTACTTCTCCAAATTCGTCTTTCTCTACCGTAGGCTCCATAAAAGAGCGCGCACCACGTTTCATGGTTTCTTCGTACGCACTGGTGGCATCTTCTACCCATAGCGCTGCAACTTTCACGCCGTCTCCATGTTTTCTTAAATGTTCGTGTATTGGAGAATCTTGTGTTAATGGCGTAGTTAATACAATGCGGATTTTATCTTGTTTTAACACATACGACGTTCTGTCTCGCACTCCGGTTTCTAATCCTGCATACGCCAAAGACTGATACCCAAAAGCCGTTTTATAATAATGTGCGGATTGTTTTGCATTTCCTACGTAGAATTCTACATAATCGGTTCCTAATAACGGAAGGAAATCTTGTGCTCCTTCAAATATTTTTTCGAGTCCGTATTCTACTGATTTTACTTCTTTGCTCATTGTGATTTATTTTTTGATTCGGCATCTCTAGTTTTGGAACGCGGTTGACGCGGATAAAACAGATGTACACGGATGTATTAATTTAAAATTATGTTGTTGTTTACTCTAAAGCCCTAGCCCTGATGGTCGAATTGCTCTCGCAATTACCTTTTTCTGGCTTCTTTAGCCAGGAAAAGATAAAGCGTACAGCAGGAAATAGCTTCTAATTACTCGACCCAAGATTTGTAATATTGACCGTCGTCCAATCCCATCGCTTCTTCGGTGACCATTAAGGGACGAAAGGTATCAACCATAACCGCTAATTCGTGGGTTTCTGTATGACCAATGCTGCGTTCCATAGCACCTGGCGCCGGTCCGTGAGGAATCCCTTTTGGATGTAGTGTAATGTGACCTTGCTCTATATTGTTGCGACTCATGAAATCCCCATCTACATAATACAAAACCTCATCACTATCTATATTACTGTGATTGTAAGGCGCAGGAATGGATTTTGGATGGTAATCGTACAATCGCGGACAGAACGAACAAACAACAAAAGTTGAAGTTTCAAAAGTCTGATGCACTGGTGGTGGCTGGTGTACCCGACCTGTTATAGGTTCGAAATTATGAATACTAAATCCGTATGGAAAATTATAACCGTCCCAACCTACTACATCAAAGGGATGTGTGGCATAAACGAATTCATGCATCATTCCTTCTTTCTTGATTTTTATTAGAAAATCACCTTTTTCATCGTGCGTTTCTAATTCTGTTGGCAAAATAAAGTCGCGCTCGCAAAATGGAGAATGTTCTAGATGTTGACCTGATTCATTTTTATAGCGTTTTGGCGTGTAAAAAGGAGCAAATGATTCGACGTAAAACAATCTATTTTCCGAAGTTTCAAAATCAATTTGGTAAATCATTCCACGTGGAATAATCAAGTAATCTCCATATTCGAAAGAAATATTTCCCATCATGGTGCGCAATTTTCCTTTCCCTTTATGAATGAAAATCATTTCATCGGCATCGGCATTTTTATAGAAATAACTGCGTAATGATTGTCTGGGTGCGGCTAATCCTATGATACAATCTTTATTGATCAACATGGCTTTACGACTGTCCAGAAAATCGTTCTCCGGCTTTAACTCAAAACCTTTTAAAAGTAATGATTTGATGTTTTTTCCAATGGCAATTTTTGGTTCTACTGAATAGGATTTTAAAATTTCCTTTACCTGTGTTGGTCTGTGAACGTGATATAGTAATGAGGAATGGCCATGAAAACCTTCCGTTCCAAAAAGCTGTTCGTAATACAAACCACCTGTAGGCTTTTCAAATTGAGTATGTCTTTTTTGGGGAAATTTCCCCAATTTATGGTATAAAGGCATGATTTTTTTGCTTAAAAGTTAAAGTTTAAAAGTTTATCGTTTTATCGAAATAAACTTATTTAATTAAATCAAAAAAAATACAATCTATTCCGGATTCCTCTTAATGAGGAATTGCAGATATCCTAACAAACCGTTCCAAATTGTTTTCATAATAACAAATATCGGAATTAAAATTCAAATAAATTACAATTAAAACAAAAACCCAATACTGAACCATGTAAATCCTTTAGGCTGTTCCGGGGACCAGGAATATTTTATTTCTATAGGTCCAATGACTGTTTCTAAACCATATCCTACGGCATAGCCAGAATATTTTGGAATTGAAACCCAATCCACGGTCTCAAAAATCCGATCTCCAATATTAGCAAAATTTGCCGAAAAATTGATGTGGTTTTTTTTATAAAACTCATAATCTATCGTTCCTGTTGATTTTATATAACTATTAGCGGCCACACTTAAATAATCGTATCCATATAAATATTTGAAATTATTAAGCGGATTATATCCATATCCTCCTAAAATAAAATTAAAAAAAGCAACGCTTTCCTGACCAAAAGAAAACCCGGCATCGGTTTGGAATTTTACTGTAGCGTTCTTAAATAAAGTTGCGGCTACACCAAAATCTGCTTTAGCAATAGAAAACGGTTGAAAATCGCCCGTGTAATTGGACGAAAGCAAATAGGTTTGAATATCACCAGTAAAATACCATCCTTTTTTAGGAAAATATTTATTATCAAAAGAATCAAATTTCATGTAGCCAAAAAGACTGAAGTAATTACTGTTGTCAATTATTGGATCTACATTGGCGAGTGTTTCTGATTTTATTTTTAAATATTTGAGCTCGACTCCGCCTCCTATCAGAAATTTTTGAACAAATAAAGACTGGAAATACGCTTGATTTGTCAAGTCCGTAAAATCTACATTAATCGAATTTATATCCGGATTATTAAACGTTGTACTGCTTATTTCTTTGGCTACATTCCTGTTAAATTGGTTGTAATAAGATTTAAAACCAAAACTCAAATTAAATCTATTTTCGATATAATAATCTAAATTGTATCTAATATTATCTCCTAAAACAATATCCAGAGAGGCTATATCATTTTTAAAAAGTGTTTTTTTACGGGTCAAATTTACCAAAACGCCACTTTTGAATAAATTATCATAATGCAGGCCAAATTTTAAGTAGGTTTTTGTTGAATTCTCTTCTAAATTTATGTTCAGGTCTACACCCCCTTTATTAGGTTCCAATGAATATGAGATAGAGCTAAAATTTTTGGTTGCATTGATATTATTAATGCCTTTTAATAAATCATCATAGCACGTTTTTACTCCGGGCTTAAATCTTAGCTTGCCTATGACATACTCTTTCGTGTAATTCTTTAATTCATTGCTGTTTATTGCTCTTATTTGAAGGCTGTCTGACAGTAGTTTTAACCTGGGCTTCGTGTAGGGATTGGACGCATCAACAAGTTGTTTGAGTTGCTCATAAATCCCAAATGTTGCCTCTTCCCCTTTTCTTATTATTTCCTTTCCCTTGTCAAATGAGATCACACCATATTGTGTAACGTCTGGTCTAATATAAATATCAGTATCCGTTACATTTTTTTTCATTCGCTCTATAGATTGAAGATTGGTGATTTGAACTAAAATTTTAGTAGCATCCTTGAGTTCTGTTCGGTCTAATAAATCATTTTGAACATCAACTCCTATAATGATATCCGCACCTAATTTTCGCACCTCTTCAATGGGATAATTATTAACAACGCCGCCATCTACCAGGATTTTTCCATCAATTTCCACCGGAGAAAATAAGGAGGGAAATGCGGAACTGGCTATCATGGCCTGTGCCAGATTCCCTTTGTTCAATAAGACTTGCTCTCCCGTTTCAATATTAGTTCCAATACATAAAAAAGGAATTGGAAGCTGGTTAAAATCCTTAATGTGTCTTACGTTTCTGGTAATTCTGCTCAATAAATTATAATTGTAGATCCCTTTAGACAAGGCTTCTGGAATTCCTATTTTGAATTTGTCAAACGGTAAAACCAAAGCATACAATTCGTCGTTTCTTTTTTCATAAAAATTCTTGGAAGACCTGGGGATAAAATCATTTATTAATTCATTGAAATCGGTCGCTTGAAAAATAGAATCGATCTGGTTTGCATTGTAACCTGAAGCATACAACCCTCCAATAACTGCACCCATACTGGTTCCGCCTATGTAATCAATCTTGACACCCGCTTCTTCTAACACCTTAAGGACTCCTATATGAGCAAATCCTTTTGCACCACCACCGCTTAAAACCAATCCTACTTTGGGTCTTTTTTGCTCCTGCGAAAACACCATCAAACTAGTAAAAACAAGAAATATTAGTGCAATTTTCTTCATAAGCAGCAATTTGGCAGTACTAAAACTGGACGCGATTGGGTATTATTTGTCCAAGTTTAGATACTCTAGATTAATCATTGATTTGTTGCCTTGTAAAATTCGGTAATTTTTTTGGCTTTAGACACACCTATAACGTCCGAAATTTCTTTTTCTGTTGCTAATTTCAATCTTTTAACACTTTTGAAGTGTTGGATCAAGGTCAGCATCGTTTTTTCGCCAATACCGGGAATGGATTCTATCGAAGAATTCAGTGCTGCTTTACTCCTTTTATCCCGGTGATGCGTTATCCCAAAACGGTGCGCTTCGTTGCGTAATTGCTGGATTACTTTAAGGGTTTCTGATTTTTTATCTAAATATAACGGAATAGAATCACCCGGATAAAAAAGTTCTTCGAGCCTTTTGGCAATGCCAATTATGGCTATTTTTCCGCGAAGACCCAATTCGTCAAGACTCTTCAGCGCTGATGACAATTGCCCTTTTCCACCGTCAATAATTATTAAATTCGGTAACGGTTCCTTTTCGTCCAGCAATCGTTTGTACCTTCTATAAACCACTTCGGTCATTGAAGCAAAATCATCCGGTCCTTCGACTGTTTTTATATTAAAATGGCGGTAGTCTTTTTTGCTGGGTTTTCCATCTTTAAAAACCACACAAGCCGCTACAGGATTTGTTCCTTGAATATTCGAGTTGTCAAAACATTCAATATGTCTTGGCTCTACAGGCAATCGCAAATCTTTTTGCATTTGTGCCATAATCCTTTTTGTATGACGGTCTGGATCTACAATTTGCAGTTGTTTGAGTTGTTCAATTCGGTAAAACTTAGCGTTGCGAATGGATAAATCCAAAATTTGCTTTTTATCTCCCAATTGCGGAACAATTACTTTTATATTCTCCCCTAAATCAACGGGAAACGGTACGATTATTTCACGCGACAGCAATTGAAAACGTTCCCGCAGTTCAATAATTGCTAATTCCAGTAATTCTTCATCGGTTTCGTCAAGTTTCTTTTTGATTTCCATCATGTGTGAACGAATAATCGAACCGTGCGAAATTTGTAGAAAATTTACGTACGCCGCACTTTCATCCGATACAATCGAAAAGACATCAATATTCGTAATTTTTGGATTTACAATCGTGGAACGCGACTGGTAATTCTCCAACACTTCGATTTTCTCTTTTATTTTTTGTGCTTCTTCAAAATGCATGTCGGCGGCCAGATTGGTCATCACCCGCTTGAAATCCTTCATGCTTTCCTTGAAATTCCCTTTCAGGATTTCGCGAATCGCATCCACTTGCTTTTGATAATTTTCTAAAGTTTCTAATCCTTCGCAAGGCCCCATACAATTACCAATATGATACTCAAGACACACCTTGAATTTTCCACTTTCGATATTGCTTTTACTCAAATCATAATTGCAAGTTCTAAGCGGATACAACTCTTTGATCAGTTCTAAAATAGTACTTACGGTCTTGAAACTAGTATACGGCCCAAAATATTCCGACCCGTCTTTGACCATTCTCCGAGTCGCAAATATGCGCGAAAAAGGTTCTTTCTTGATGCACAACCACGGATAACTTTTATCATCCCGCAATAACACATTGTAGCGCGGCTGCAAGGTTTTTATTAGGTTATTTTCTAGTAAAAGGGCATCGGTTTCCGTAGGAACCACAATGTGTCTTATGGTCACGATCTTCTTAACGAGCACATTGGTTTTGGCCGTGTCATGAATTTTATTGAAATACGAAGAAACTCTTTTTTTTAAATTTTTGGCTTTGCCTACATACAAAATTTTCCCTTCCTTGTCGTAATATTGGTATACGCCTGGATTATCAGGTAAGGTTTGGATTTGTAAGGCTAAAGTTGTTGGATTCATGTAACAAAGTTAATCTCAAAAATCCCGAAATACAAATCTGATTTTTAAAATAGCACTTTATTTCATTTCTTGAATGTTCCATTTATTTTTCATTACGTTTAGACCGTTAGACCTAAATCGTTTTATTAAGTTACCTATCAAATGCTTTAAATTATACCATCAGTAGTGACAAACCGTTACTTACTAATTGAAAATCAAGCCAATCCTGAAAAATCATTAAAAGTGGGTATAGTATCTATTCTTTATTATCTTAACTTTATAAATTATTAATTTAAACCTTACTAATTTATGAAACAGCAAAACAGCAAAACAGCAAAACAGCAAAACAGCAAAACAGCAAAACAGCAAAACAGCAAAACAGCAAAACAGCGAAACCAAAAATACTATTACCCATACTATTACTTGTGATTAGTATGTTTACAAGTTGTACCGAAGAATTGTATGATGAAGCAATTGCAACGCAATTTAAAATAACTTCACAAAAGATCCCTTTACAAGAAGTAGTCTCTGAAATTAATACTGTTCAAATCCAGATTTTTGCAAAAAACAATGCGAGACCAGAATTTACAGCAGAAAAACAGCAGAAAACAAAAGAAAATAATACCAACTTTATAAAAATTATTAAAAAAGACGATTACACGACATACTCCCTACTACTAAACAATTATTCAAAAGAAAAACCATTTTTTTCATTTTTAATAATTACCAAGAAAGAAACCGTTGAAAAAGCAGGTATAGCAAAATTTACTCCCACCAATCCTATTGCTGTTTTTGACGAGAAAACTTTTACAGGTACATTTCAAATTTTCGATATTTACCATACTGTAATTGTACAAACTCAATTTACAAACGGGGTTGCTCAAAATGGTCGAAAAACATCCAAAAACACTGCTAAAAGTAATAGCTGCACGACAAATGTAACAACTATTGTACATAATTGTACAAACGGCGGAAATCATGCACCAGGTGTAAAATGCGGCGATAATCTTATTAATGATGGTTATTACGAATTTTTAATAACAACAACTTGCAATAGTGCTCCCGCTATAAATTACATCTCTGCTCCAGACGCTTTTGCGGGTCAAAGCGCAACCAGTGGTAGTGGAAATAGTTTGAGTTTTAATAATGAGGTTTTGTCTTTTCTTTATCAATTAACAGAAGAAGAATATGCCGTTGTGGTTGCTAATCCTTTACTAGTTAAATATTTAGAGCAGTACAATGTTTCTGTAGAAAGCAGAGAATTTGCGTACCGTGTGATTTATAGTGTGATTTACAATAAAGAAAATATGAATTTCTTTAACGAAACCATACAATATCAAATTGATCAAAATTGGTCGCAAGAAAGCGCTGATTTTGCACAAGAAATGCGAATTAGAAAGTTCGATAATCCAACAGTTTTCAATTCTATTACTCCTTTTTTAATTGAAAAAAATATTGATGACGCTTTACTCGATCCTTGTAGTAAAGACGTATTTCAAAAAATAAAAAACACTACTAATTGTGATTTTGCAAATGTATTTGCCAAACTTGGTGCTGACAACTCTATTTACAATACGACTATAAAGACGGAACATAATAGTGTAATGGTTAATGGGCAACTACAACAGGTAACAACACCCGCCAATACAGGCAGAACAACACTTGGAACCAAATATAATTATACAATGTATGTAAACCCCGATTATAATGGGAAATCGAAATTATTTATTGCTGCTTTATTATTACACGAAATGGCACATGCTTACTTTTTCAGTTTGGTTGATGATTACAATATGGGAGCAACCAATTCTTTTAACGAACTTCCTATTTTGTTTAACGCCGCAGTAGTAAACCAATTTCCAATAGGACCTGATTTACACCATGAAGAAATAGCCAATAGTTATGTAAATGCAATAGCTGCCGCATTACAAGAATTCCAACCGGGGTTCCCTCAACAAGTTTATGACGATTTAGCTTGGGGGGGATTATATGGAACTTCGATTTTTGACACTTTATTACCCGTTGGAAACCCTAATAGAGAAAGAATAATAAATAGATATGCTTGTGAACAAACTGGCAACCCTCAGGGTCTAGGCACTACAAATCAACAAAACCCGATGGGTCAACCTTGTAATTAATAAAGTCATGAAAAAAGTATTGGTAATCAGTATAGTTTTTTTAGCGTTATCCTGTTCAGTTAAAAAAAACAACAGAGATCTCTCTGAAACAATAAATCCAATTGTAAAGGAAAGTGATATTACAAAAATAGAAGGTGATATTATTAACGATTTTTTAGAGGTAGAACTTAAAAAAGATCGTTACAAATCTTATAAAAATTATCCAATTTGTATTATTAAAGAAAGAATTAGCAGATTGTCTTCATTAATCATCTATGAATATTGTTATAAAGATAGGTATTTACCTATAAAAAATTCTACAAATAAAGATTGGATTCTTAACGAAGTACAAATAAAAAATATAAAGGATACTTTAGTTAATACTATAGCACATAATTGGAAAGTTTCGGATTTTACTTCGATTAATGTTTCAATTATAGAATCGAGTGAGTTAACAAAAAGTATTAAAGAAAATAATTACAAAAAGTATTCTGAAACCTTAATTCTTAACTTGTCAACTCCATTAATAATTAATGATAAAAATGCATTTATAACTTTTAATGCTAATCTTGGATGGAAAACAATGGACAGATTTACTGCTTTAATGAAGAAAAATAAAATAGGAAAATGGGAAATAGATTCGTATTATTATGATCCTAATTCTACTTGGTAAATAAATACTAGCTCAACAAAGTAAACCCTAAAAAAACTGCGCAAAGGACTCTGGATCTTTGCGCAGTTTTTAAGTTTTACTATACAAATGAAAGTGAACGAAGGTTAGGAAAATTTGTCGCTACTTAGAATTTGTAATGCTAAAGTTGTTGAATTCATATAACAAAGTTAATCTCAAAAATCCCGAAATACAAATCAATACTCTTGAAATCGTTCTGGCAAAATTTTTATCAGAATTTTAGTTTCTAATTCGTTATTATCCTTATTTTTATCCTTTCAAGAACTTATGATGAAAATCAATACCACACCTATCGTTCTTTTTGGCGAAAGCATTATTCCTGGCGAAAGCAAAACGATCAATGTCGAAATTGCCAGACTACACACCACAACAAAACTGAACATCCCCATTATGGTAAGACGCTCAAAGTTTGAAGGTCCCATAGTGCTTTTCTCGGCAGGAATTCATGGCGACGAAATCAATGGCGTCGAAATCGTACGACAGCTCATTCACAAAAAAATCAACAAGCCAAAAAAAGGTACAATCATTTGTATTCCAATCATAAACGTTTATGGATTTGTAAATAAATCGAGAGAATTTCCAGACGGTCGGGATTTAAACCGCGTGTTTCCGGGAAGCAAAACGGGTTCATTGGCCAGCCGATTTGCGTTTCATATTTTAGCTGAAATCATGCCTCTGATTGAATATGCCGTCGATTTTCATGCCGGTGGAGCCAGCCGTTTTAACGCACCACAAATTAGAATAACGCATAACAATCAGGAATTAAAAATTCTGGCCGATGTCTTTAATGCGCCTTTCACCTTATATTCCAGAAACATAATGGGATCCTTTAGGAGTTCCAGTGAAAGAATGGATGTCAAAATGTTGCTTTTTGAAGGCGGAAAGTCATTAGATATCAATAACGCTATCGCCGATGAAGGTATAAATGGAGCGAAACGTCTGCTTTCGCACCTTGATATGCTGGACCCAAAACATACTGTAGTTCATCAGAAATCCGACACCATTTATATTGAAAAATCAGGCTGGATACGAGCCAAATGCTCCGGATTATTACATGATTACGACACTATTGGGAAATTTGTAAAAAAAGGAACTATTCTTGCCACCATAACTGATCCGTTCGGAAAGTTTGAGCGAAAAGTAAAAGCGCCAAACGACGGTTATATCATAAATGCCAATCATTCCCCGATTGTGTATGAAGGCGATGCCATTTATCATTTGTCGAATGCTTTTGGAGAAGAAGGAGAATAAAATTATTAAAATGGACAAAACTGCGTTACGAAAAAAATACAAAGCCTTACGAAATTCCCTTTCAGAAAATGAAATCGAGGAAAAGAGTCTGGCTATAGCCAATAAAATACTGACACTTCCTCTTTGGGAGCAAACCTACTTTCATATTTTCCTACCTATAACAGAACAAAAAGAGATTAATACTGAATTTATTCTTCACATATTATCCGGAAAAGACAAAGAGATTATTGTTTCCAAAGCTGATTTTGCCACCCGAAAGATGACGCATTTTCTTTTGACTGATAATACCCGAATCAAAAAAAATGAATATAACATTCCCGAACCGGTAGATGGTATTGAAGTTCCTTCTACTAAAATCGATGTGATTTTTGTTCCGCTTTTGGCTTTCGACAAAAAAGGACATCGGGTGGGTTACGGCAAAGGATTTTATGACAAATTTTTATCAGAGTGCAAACCGGATGCAATCAAAATTGGACTTTCTTTCTTCGAACCCGAAGAATTGATTACCGATATTTTTGAAGGCGATATACAACTGGATTACTGTGTGACTCCGAATCAAGTTTATAAATTTTAATCCGTACTTTTGTAACTGATACAATCCACTTAACTTATGAGAACATTCAAAAATTCAAGATTTGCCGTAAGCGTTATGGTCATCCTTTTTGCAGTTTCCTTTTCAAGCTGCAGTATTCACACTGGAACCAGCAGATCATCCTATAAAGCTAAAAAACTACCTCCAGGTCAAGCAAAAAAAATATATGGAGGGAAAAGCGCTAAACAATATGCCCCCGGACACAATAAAAATTAATACAAACAAAAAAGACTTGCTCAAATCAGGAACAGGTCTTTTTGTATGTTATAAAAAACGTCGAACCTATTCGTGATGAAAAGCTTTTTTGTTGAAAAAAATCAAGATTCCAACTCCTGTGGAAATCGCCATATCTGCAATATTGAAAATTGCATTGAAAAAAGTAAATTCTTTTCCTCCCCAAACAGGCAACCAACTAGGTAAATTTCCGTGCCAAAAAGGAAAATAAAACATATCTACCACTTTTCCGTGAAACCAGGTTCCATACGGTTGATCCGAGAATAAAGTAGCCACTTCTTGCTGACTATCATCAAAAATAATTCCGTAAAAAACAGAATCGATGATGTTCCCAAAAGCACCTGCCAAAATCAATGAGATGGCAACAATTAGATAGTTAGAACTATTTTTTCTTTCTATAGAATCCCATAGCCAGTACCCAATTCCGCCTACAGCGACCAATCTAAAAAGGGTTAAAAATAATTTTCCGTAAACCCCCGGAATTACTGTTCCCCATGCCATTCCATCATTTTCAATGAAAAGGATTTTGAACCATTTGAATACTTCGACTTCTTCCCCTAAGATAAAATTAGTTTTGATGTAGATTTTAGTGACTTGATCAACAAGCAGTAAAATAAAAATAAGGAGATAGGCTTTTCGTAATGACATTTTATAAATTTTAATGGCGCAAAAATAGCAATTTAATCAAAAAAAACGCTCCCAATGGAGCGTTAAATATTGTTTAACTAGTAGTTTATCGTTGCAGGTTCTTTGCTTCAATACTCATTGTAGCGTGAGGGACAATTTTCAATCTTTCTTTCCCGATTAATTTGCCTGAGACTTTACACACTCCATACGTTTTATTTTCGACACGGAAAAGGGCATTTTTCAAATCCCGAATAAACTTTTCCTGACGAATTGCCAGTTGAGAGTTTGCTTCTTTAGACATCGTTTCGCTTCCTTCTTCAAAGGCTTTAAAAGTTGGAGAAGTATCGTCAGTTCCGTTATTTAAATCATTCATGTACGCACTTTTTATCAGATCTAAATCAGCCTGTGCTTTTTTAATTTTCCCAAGGATTATCTCTTTGAATTCTGCTAAATCAGTATCAGAATATCTTGTGATTTCATCTGTCATCTTATATTATTTTGAAATTAATATCATTGTTTTTATTTCATCAAATGTTATTTCCGTACCGTTTGTTATTTCATCTACAAATACCAATTCACTGGTCAGTGTTTCTGATTTTATATAGGCTTCATTTTCTAAAATTGCCTGCTCTAAAAGTCCGTTTCTCTTCAGTTGCACTTTAATTTTATCCGTAACTTCAAATCCGGAATCTTTACGAATATTCTGAATTCTGTTTACTAATTCTCTGGCAATTCCCTCTTGTTTTAATGCTGGTGAAATTGTAATGTCCAGCGCAACCGTTATTCCGTTAGCGTTTGCTACCAACCAGCCTTCAATATCCTGTGAGGTAATTTCGACATCTTCTTGTGTTAAAATTACGGTATTTCCTGCAATAACAATACTTAGGCTTCCATCCTTATCCAATTGACTGATCTGTGCCGCAGAAAACCCTTGTATTTCCCTAGAAATCAACCCCATATCCTTTCCAAAACGGGGTCCAAGTGCCTTAAAATTAGGCTTGATTTGTTTCACCAAAACACCGGAAGCATCATCCAAAAGTACGATTTCCTTCACGTTTACCTCTGCTTTTATCAGGTCAGAAACAGCTTCAATTTCGGCTCTTTGATTGTCGTCAAGCACCGGAATCATTACCTTTTGCAACGGCTGACGCACCTTGATCATTTCCTTTTTTCGGAGTGATAAAACCAATGATGAAATGGTTTGTGCTTTCTGCATTTTGCTCTCCAACATTTTATTAACATAGTTTTCAACCGAAATTGGAAACTCGGCCAAATGTACGCTGTCATATTTTTCCGACTGTGTTGCTACAGTTAAGTCTCTGTAAAGTTTGTCCATAAAAAACGGAGCGATTGGCGCACCAAGTTTACTTATGGTTAACAAACACGTATATAAAGTTTGATATGCCGCGATTTTGTCCTGTGCGTATTCCCCTTTCCAGAAGCGTCTTCTGCACAAACGAACGTACCAGTTACTCAAATTTTCCTGAACAAATTCAGAGATTGCGCGAGCCGCTTTAGTTGGCTCATAATCTGCATAATAGGTATCTACATCTTTTATCAAGGTATTCAATTCAGAGATAATCCATTGGTCAATTTCCGGTCTTTCGTTTAATGGAATCTCTGCTTCTTCATATTTGAAACCATCAATATTGGCATACAAACTAAAGAACGAATACGTGTTGTACAAGGTTCCAAAGAATTTTCTACGAACTTCCGCAATTCCTTCTAAATCAAATTTCAAATTGTCCCAAGGATTTGCATTCGAAATCATGTACCAACGCGTCGCATCTGGACCGTATTCTTTTAATGTTTCAAATGGATCTGCGGCATTGCCCAAACGTTTAGACATTTTTTGTCCGTTTTTGTCTAAAACCAATCCGTTAGAAACTACATTTTTATAGGCAACTTTATCAAAAACTAATGTCCCAATGGCATGTAAAGTATAAAACCAACCACGCGTTTGATCCACTCCTTCAGCAATGAAATCAGCAGGAAAATCCTTATTTGCGTCTATTTTATCTTTGTTTTCAAAAGGGTAATGCCATTGCGCATAAGGCATGGAACCAGAATCGAACCAAACATCAATCAAATCAGCTTCACGTGTCATTGCCTTTCCAGAAGCAGAAACCAAGGTGATTTCGTCGACTACATTTTTATGCAAATCAACTAAATCGTAATTGGATTCAGCCATATTTCCAATTTCAAAACCTTTAAAAGGATTTTCTTTTTGAAAACCTGCAGCGATAGATTTTTCAATTTCGTTGTATAATTCTTCAACAGAACCAATTAAGATTTCCTCTTGTTTATCTTCAGTTCTCCAAATTGGCAATGGAATTCCCCAGAATCTGGATCGCGATAAATTCCAGTCATTGGCATTTTTTATCCAGTTTCCAAAACGTCCTTCTCCAGTCGATTTTGGCTTCCAGTTAATCGTTTCGTTCAGTTCGAACATTCTGTCTCTAACCTCCGTGATTTTTATGAACCAGGAATCCAATGGATAATATAAAATCGGCTTATCGGTTCTCCAGCAATGCGGATAACTGTGGACATATTTCTCTACTTTGAAGGCTTTGTTTTCTTCTTTTAATCGAATGGCAATTTCAACATCTACTGAACGCTCTGGCGCTTCACCGTCGTTGTAATATTCATTTTTCACATATTTACCGGCATATTCGCCCACATGTGAGGTGAATTTTCCTTGTAAATCTACTAATGGAACCGGAGTTCCATTTTCATCCAGCACCAACATCGGCGGGATTTCTGGCGTAGCTTCTTTTGCTACTCTTGCATCATCAGCACCAAAAGTAGGTGAGGTATGTACAATTCCTGTTCCATCTTCGGTAGTTACAAAATCTCCTGAAATTACTCTAAAAGCATTTTCAGCATTTTGATACGGAAGCACCAATGGCATTAGTTGTTCGTACCGAATATCAACTAAATCAGCTCCTTTGCATTCTGCTAAAACCTGAAACGGAATTTTCTTGTCGCCTTCTTTGAAATTTTCAAAATCAGCAGGTTCTGTACTTTCAAAGAACCCTTTCCCGAATTGTTTTGCAACTAATTTTTTAGCCAAAATCAATGTTGCCGGACGAAATGTATATTGATTGAATGTTTTTACTAAAGCATATTCAATTTTTAGACCTACAGTCAAAGCGGTATTACTTGGCAATGTCCAAGGCGTTGTCGTCCAAGCGAGGAAATAAAAATCCCCAGCCCAGCCCTCCCCTTTGGGGAGGGAGTCGAGTCCGAAAGCCTTTGATACCGAATTTTCAGTTTCAGCTCCCTCTCCTTTGGAGAGGGTTGGGGAAAGGACTTTAAATTGTGCCACAACAGTCGTATCCGTTACATCACGATAACTTCCTGGTTGGTTGACTTCATGAGATGACAATCCTGTCCCTGCTTTTGGGGAATAAGGCTGAATGGTGTAGCCTTTGTACATCAAATCCTTGTTGTAGATTTGTTTCAAAATCCACCAAACCGTTTCCATATATTTAGATTTATAGGTCACATACGGATCTTCCATATCAACCCAATAGCCCATTTTTTCGGTCAAATCGTTCCATACATCTGTATAACGCATTACGGTTTTTTTGCACGCTTCGTTGTATTCTTCGATGGAAATGGTTTTTCCAATATCTTCTTTGGTGATTCCCAATTCTTTTTCGGTTCCTAATTCCACCGGCAAGCCATGCGTATCCCAGCCGGCTTTACGCTTTACCTGGAACCCTTTTTGAGTTTTATATCTGCAAAAAATATCTTTAATGGCGCGTGCCATTACGTGGTGAATTCCCGGTAATCCATTTGCCGAAGGCGGCCCTTCAAAAAACACGAATGGGGTGTTTCCTTCACGAGTGGTTACACTTTTCTCGAATATGTTTTCCTTCTTCCAAAAATCAAGTACCTCTGACGCTACAGTTGGTAAGTCAAGTCCTTTGTATTCAGTAAATTTTGTGCTCATTTTATCCTTTTCTAAATCGAGGTGCGAAAGTAAGGAATAGTTATGAATTATGAGTTATGAGTTACGAGTTTTTGCGTGAGGGATGGAAGAGGAAATCCTTTTATGAAGTTTACGAAATAAAAGATTGGAACGAACAGCCCGACCCGAAGTTTTTACGTAGGGTCACGCCCGAATTTCTAGGTAAAAACTTCTTTTAAAACATCCAGCGATTTTGGTTTTCTTGAAACTTTTATGGCTTTGCAATTTTCTAAAGTGAATTTGTTTTGAAAGAATTTGTATTAAATACAATTTCTTATCAAATTGAAGTATTTAACGCTTATTTGTCATCATCATCCAGTTCGAAAAAATCATTAACTGATTTTCCAAACAACCTTGATAATTTTAGCGCAAGAACTGTTGATGGCACAAAGCGATTGGTTTCAATTGAATTTATAGTTTGCCTTGAAACTCCTATTTTCTCCGCTAATTCCTCTTGAGTTAAATTTAAAATGGCGCGTTCTACTTTTAATCTATTCTTCATTATATGCTCTTTTTAGCTTTTTAAAGGTAATAATCTGCATTGCGAGCATAACTGCTAAAAGAGGAATATCCTTACTACCTTCTATTTTTGGCGTAGATGAGAAACTAAAAGTAATAGCATAATGAATAAATGGCAATATTAGATACAACAACACTGTTCCTATAACTGCATAATTATAAGATTGCAAACGAATTTTCGCAATTAACTCATCTTCTATTTTCTCTCGCGAAATTGAAATGATAAGTAATCCTAAAACCATATTAGTCAAAGCTATTCGCTCAAATAAATCATAGTGTTTTACTCCCACCAAATACAGCTTAAGCGATGTAATAATTGAAAGGACTGAAACAACAAATAATACTAAACCAACAATTTTAAATTTATTAGGAAGTTGGTAGCCGGTGATTTTTTCAATTTTTTCGATTTCCCCACCTTGTTTTACTTTTAATTCCATAAAGTTAATTAGTTAAAGTCTGCTTTCCATAAAGAACAACAAACTTGATTAAAAGACAAATATACTTTACTTTTAAACACAAAACTATATTTTCTCAAAAATTTTAAGTTTAAGAAAAAACTTCTTTTAAAACATCCAGCGATTTTGGTTTTTTGAAGCCGTCCAAGTGAAAACTGTAGTAATCGATCAGTATTCTTAAAACGATTTGCCGTTCGATGACATGGAATGTTTTTTGATCGGTATCGAATTTCAAATCGATTAGTTTTTTGAACAAATTGCTTTCATGTTCCGTGAGCGAACTGATGGCATTGAAAGGCGTAAAGACACCTTCGTTCATTTCGAAAAAAGGCATGTCCATATCAGAAATATCCGGATAAAAACCCAGATATTTTGTGGTTTCCAATAATAAAATCAAATGAAAATTAGCAATTTCATCGTGATTGTCGAGCCAATGCAAAGCGGTTTCCAGAAAGGTAAACAGATGTTCATTTGCCTCTTCTTCGTGAATGGAATGGTGTAGCATTTCGGAAATGAACATTACAATCGTGCTTTTATAAATATCCGAATGTATCGAATGAAAAGGAGTCCCGATTTTTATTTCCTTGAAATTTTCTAAAGTACCTTTGTTTTTATGAACGGCTTCAATTTCGAGTATCGTCAAAGGTTGAAAATAAGCGATTTTTTGATTTGATTTTCGACTCGAAAAAGCATCCCGAACGAAGTACGATTTCAAGCCATGTGACAGCGTAAAGCATTTCACAATTAAGCTTTTTTCTTGAAATTTTAAAGATGAAAGAACAATGGCTTTGGTTTTTACGAGCACAATTTTAATTTAAAGATTGAAAAATTTAAAGATTGAAAAATTCATTCTTCTAAATTACCTGATTATCATTACTTTTTTAACTTTAGTTTCCACTCCGTCTTGCGCCGAAATAAATATCATGTACACCCCTGAGGCCACTTTATATTTCCCAAAGGCGGTGGTATCCCATTCTATTGTTCCACCCTCGGAAGTGATTTCATAAACCAGATTTCCTCCAATATCAGTGATTTTAATGTTGGCTTTATCCAGTAATCCGGCAATTTTAACGGTTCCTTGGTATTCCGGTCGTACCGGATTTGGATACACATACGCGTTACTTAAATCATCATTAGCAGCAGTTGCAATTCCTTTGAAAGAAATCAGCCCTTTTGCAGTAGCAATAAAAACTTCGCCCGTAGCGCTATTGATCTCAATGTCATTGATCACATTGCTGGGCAACGGCGAGTTGCTTATTGTAAAATGATATTTGGTTTCCTGACCGTTTGGCGAGACTAAAAACAAACCGGAATCAGCCGTTCCTATCCATTTATTATTGGCACCATCAACAGCAATATCCGTAATAAATTGCTCGTATAACAATTCTTGGGCCAGATTATCGTCTGTAATAATTATGGGATTGGTCGTCATCTGGTCATCCGATTGAAAACTACTTACATTTGACAAAATTCGCAACCCTTTTGTAGTACCGATCCAGAGCTGGTTTCTGGTATCTATTGCAATAGTTCGAACATCCGAAACTGGTAAATTACCCAAATCAGCGCCTGTTGTTATTTTTTTAAATCTAGTGTTACTTTCGTTAAAACCAATCACACCATCACCATTCGTAGAAAGCCATTTGGTTCCATTTCTATCTATTGCAATTGTTCCAAAATTGTTGTCATTTGGCGAGTCCAAAATAGCATCCATCGCATAACTTTGCCATTGACCCGAAGGCCTCAAGACTTTCAATCCATTTTTTATTCGGCTGTTGGTAACCCAAAGATTTCCTGTTTTGTCAAATGCGGTTCCATTGATCCTAATGTCTTTATAATTAGGCCCTGCAAAGGTTAATGACTCTAAGGCGCTATTGGTTTGATTGTACAAAATTTTTGGTACGTCATTTTCTATTTTCAACAGTCCTGAGAAAAAAGAACTGGCATATACTTCGTTTTCATTGCTTGGATTAACTATAATTCTGGTCATTGATTGCGCTCCTAAAACTGCTTCATACGGAATATTCAACCACCCTGTAGCGCTAAATTTACTAATCCCATAACTGTCTAACGGATACGGATTATAATCGGACGTATAATCTCCGTAAACCACCCAAAGCGAGCTGGGCGCCACCTGAAGCGAAAATATATTGTTTCTTGACGGACCAATGGGTGTTATGTTTTCAAAAGTTACCCCCAAAGAAAGCGTAGTTGTAGTCAATCCATTTTCTTTTGTTCCAATAAAAACAGTGTCGCCTATTATAGTAGCACACGTAAAACTAATATTGGGTTCCGGCAGTTGATTGGTATTTATTTGATGTACCAATGCCATTTGGCTGTTATAAATATAAATCCTGCTTAAAGTTGTAACTACTAAATAACCATCCGATGTTCTCATATCCAATGCAGGTTGAGAAAGCCGGACAGATCCCGCAAACGAATCCGTAACCAAATTAAATTTATGAATGTATCCCGAAGCGTCCACAGCATACAGATTTGAACCTACTGTTGTTATGCCAGACCAGATTCCAGAGGCTATTGTGGTCCATTGGTTAAAATCGACTAAATTCTTATTAGAAACAGCAGCTCTTTTTATTCCATTATTTGTGGCAGCATAAATAAAACCATTGTACAATGCGGTTTGGCTCACACTGATTTCGGCACCGGCATTCCCAATAAAATAAGTATCCCCAAATTGCATGGTGGCCAAATTAAATTGGACAATACCAAAATCACACGAGAGATAAGCTATCCCTTCAAATTCCATGAAATGATTGATTTTCTTTATATCCGAAGGAAGTTGTTTGTTGATAATATCGACTACATTGAGCATGCTTCCATCAACTTCATTAATCACGATTAGCAGTCCGTTTTCATATCCTACAATTGTTTTATTGGAGGCTGTACTATGAAATACCGACGAGATGGTTTGTCCGGAGAGTCCGTCTACTGTATTGGTGGTTTTGATTATATTACTGGTTGTGTTTTTAGAAAACAACGCATTTTCAGAAGCAGCAAAAACGGCTGTTGCAGATACGGAGACATCTTTTATTTCATTATAGGAGAAATAACCCTGCCACGACAAATCGTTTTGAGCAAAACCCATTTGCACAAAAAGTAGCAGCAAAAAAAATAAAACGCTCTTGTTCATTATCTGTATGACTATTGAATTACAAATATAGAACAAACGAAAGTCTTAGCATTTTGTTACACACAAAAAATGCCTTCTGTCCAGAATAAAGACAAAAGGCATTTTATACAATAATTAAAGCTGATTTACACGACCCCTTGTGCCAGCATAGCATCTGCTACTTTTACAAATCCAGCAATGTTTGCTCCTTTTACATAGTTCACATATCCTTCTTCGTCCGTACCATATCTTTTACATTGATTGTGGATTCCTACCATAATCTCTTTTAGTCTGCTATCTACTTCTTCACTGGTCCAGTTTAAACGAATAGAATTTTGTGTCATCTCTAATCCAGAGGCTGCAACACCACCTGCATTTGCCGCTTTACCTGGTGCAAAAAGGACTTTTGCGTTTAAGAATTCTTTGATAGCTTCTAACGTACATGGCATGTTTGCTGCTTCGGTTACACAAATAACTCCATTTGCAATTAAGTTTTTTGCATCTTCCTCGTTCAACTCATTTTGAGTTGCGCAAGGAATGGCAATATCTGTTTTTACTTCCCACACACTTTTACCTCTGTGGAAAGCGGCATTTGGATATTTTTCTAAATACGATTCGCATCTGTTATCGCCTCTTGCCCTCATCTCTAGCATAAAGTCAATTTTTTCTCCGAAAATACCTTCCTCATCATAAATATACCCATCCGGACCTGAAATAGTAACTAATTTTCCGCCAAGGTCATTTACTTTCAAAGCGACTCCCCAAGCCACATTCCCAAATCCAGAAATGGAAACTGTTTTTCCATTGATAGTTTGGCCTATGGTTTTAAGCATTTGTTCCGCAAAATAAACCACTCCATACCCTGTTGCTTCCGGTCTGATCAAAGAACCTCCGTAAGCCAGTCCTTTACCGGTTAACACTCCAGTAAATTCGTTTTTTATTCTTTTGTATTGACCAAATAGATACCCAATTTCCCTGGCTCCAACACCAATATCTCCTGCAGGAACGTCTAATTGTGGCCCGATGTGTCTGCACAATTCCGTCATGAAAGACTGACAGAAACGCATCACTTCCCCATCTGATTTTCCTTGTGGATCAAAATCCGATCCTCCTTTTCCTCCGCCCATTGGCAAAGTGGTCAGACTATTTTTGAATACTTGTTCAAATGCTAAAAACTTAAGCACTGATAAATTTACCGTATGGTGGAAGCGTATTCCCCCTTTGTATGGTCCGATTGCTGAATTCATTTGAATTCTAAAACCTCTGTTAACCTGTATTTCACCACTATCGTCAACCCACGGAACACGAAATATAATCGACCGTTCTGGTTCAGCTATTCTGAGAAGCAAATTTTTTCCGTCGTATTTTTTCTGTTCTGCAATAAATGGGATTACAGTTTCAGCGAATTCCCTAACAGCTTGAATAAATTCAGGTTCATTTGGATTTTTGGCTTCAACTTGAGCCATAAATTCATTTACTTTTAGTAACATAGATTATAAATAATTGATTAAGAAAACGATTTCGTTAAACTATACAAAGATACATTTTATAAAAATATTCAGACTTAGTTTTTCCACTTTATCAATAGAATTATTTTTTTATTACCCATTTGCAATCAATTGTGTATAAGATATACCATTTAATCTAAAATCACTATGACTTTCGTAAGTAAAACAAGAATTTGTAAACTTATTTATAATTTTATTTTTATTAGTGAATGATGTTTTTATATATTTGTCAGGATTAGAAAATTTATCCCCCTAATGATCAAACAAATAACCCTGCTTACCCTTTTTTTTTTGGGTTTTTACCTCATTCTAATGCACAATTCGGTGGTTTTTCGCATGAAATAGGAGTGGTTGTTGGGCCTGTTGCTTTTCAATCTGATTATGGGGAACGAAATGACCTTTCAACAAACTCAGGAAATACAGGTATAGGAATAGGGATTATTCATTATTTGAATTTTTCTTATAAAGCCGACTGTAATTGTTATACCCCGGAAACGTATTTTAACAACCACTTCAAATTAAGAAGTGAGCTATCGTATAATAAAACCCACTTAAAACACTTTGGCGAATGGGTCGCTCCAGAGAAACCCTCACTGGAAGCAGATCAATTGCGCGCAATGACAGGAAGCACTGCTGTTACTAACATTGGAATGCAACTGGAATATTTTCCCTGGAGTATTCGTGATTTCAGTTCCCGAACAGGAAGCTTAGGACCTTTTATAAGCCTGGGAGGTCAGTTTAGTTATTACAATGCAAAAGCTTCGTCCTCACTAGGCCCTTTAGGAACTCCGTTAACTACATTTCCTAAATATCTAACCCCAACTGATGGTCGTCCGTATGGGTTTTCTTCTGAAAGCGGATCTGTCTGGTCCGTGGTATCCAGCGTGGGAACCCGCTATAAATTATCTCCATTATCGGATTTAATGGTCGACTTAAGAATGCAGTATTATTTTTCCAACTGGGTAGATGGTTTAAATCCTAATCCGGAAATTTATAAAGAAAACAAAGCAAACGACTGGCTGGTCTGGTTTAATGTAGGGTATATTTATTATTTGTAATAATAATAATAATGGCAATACTTTTACACAACAAACCCCCAACTCTAAATTAGAATTGGGGGTTTGTTTTTATTTTGAAAAAATCTTACGCTAAGGCTTGTTTCAAATCTTCCAGTAAATCTTCGATATCTTCGATTCCTACGCTTAACCGGACTAAATCATCTGTGATACCAACTGCTGCCCGTTTGTCTTCCGGAATTGATGCGTGAGTCATCAAAGCCGGATGATTTGCTAATGACTCTACACCTCCAAGGGATTCTGCAAGGGTAAATACGTTAATTTTTTCTAGAAAAGCAATAGCATCTTCTTTTTTACCAGAAACAAAGGTAAACGAGACCATTCCTCCATAACCGCTCATTTGCTTTTTTGCAATTGCATGAAACGGATGGCTTGGCAATCCTGGATAATACACCGTCTTTACTTTTATATGATTGTCTAAAAAATTCGCTACTTTCTCTCCATTCTGACAATGTCTTTCGACACGCAAATGCAACGTTTTTATTCCTCTAAGCACTAAAAAACTATCCATTGGCCCTAATGTAGCTCCAGTTGCAAATTGTTGAAAATGCAATTGTTCCCCAAGCGCCTCCTCTTTTACAATTAAAGCTCCCGCAATTACATCAGAATGACCGCCAAGATATTTCGTCGCCGAATGCATGACAATATCAGCACCTAAGTCTAATGGTTTTTGTAAATAAGGCGTTGCAAAAGTATTATCAACTGCGAAAAGTATTTTCTTTTCTTTGGTGATTTTAGCAATTTCCTGAATATCTACTAATTTCATCAAAGGATTTGTTGGCGTTTCTACCCAAACTAATTTTGTGTTTTCAGTTATCAATGACTTGAATTTCTCTATGTCATTCATATCCACAAAATGAAATTTTATTCCGGAATCTTTGTAAATACGGGTAAACATGCGATAGGTTCCTCCATATAAATCATCCATTGCTATAATTTCATCCCCTGCTTTGAAAGAACGCAAAACACAATCTGTAGCCGCTAACCCTGAAGAAAAAGCCAATGCTCGGGTTCCGTTTTCTATACTTGCTAATGCATTTTCCAGTGCGGTTCTGGTAGGATTTGCAGCTCTGCTATATTCATAATCCGGATTTATGGGTTGTCCGGGACTTGTTTGTGCAAATGTAGATGTTTGATATACCGGTGGCATAACGGCTCCTGTGCTTGGGTCATGGTGTTGTCCACCGTGAATCACTTTAGTATTAAATTTCATATCTTCTAATTTTAAAATGCTCGATTGTTTTACAAATTTACCGTTTAATTCATTCTTACCAAGCCTCAAGTAGGTACCATAGTATTTAATTATCTATTACAGGATGAAATACATTGTCTTATTTTCACTTATCCTTTTTTCTATCACACGGTGCTCTAATGAATTAGTTTTTGAATACCAGAATTTTGTAACAACAACTACATTACACTGCAAAAAGCCATGTCCTACAATAAGCTTAAAAATCCTAATAGCTAAAGAACTCCCAATTGTAGCAGACAGCATTAATAAAAAAGTATTTTCTGTACTGAAGAAAATTATTTATTTTGGCGAAAAGCCACACACTGCATCAAATCACAAGGAACTAACGACTGCTTTTATTGGTTCCTACGAAAAACTCCAAAACGATTTTCCGAATGATACCTTTGGATGGGAAGCTCAGGTTGAAGAAAGCATAAAATACAAATCTGAAAATATTTTAAATTATAAAAGTATGTCTGACCACCAGTCTTTCGGTTTAATTTACTCCAACAGAGGTCTTTTGGGGATCTGATTCTAAAAACACGAGGACAACTTGTTTTTAGAATCAAAAATTCAATTAGTCTATAGCTTTAATTCGGGATACCATCAGTGCTATCAAAAATCCAAAAATACCTATAAATGCGAATGAAAATCGCAGACTGGACAACTCAGCGATGTACCCTATAATAGGCGGACCCATCAAAAATCCAAGAAAGCTTACGCTGGAAACTGTGGTTAGGGCTACGCTGGGAGAAACGTTTGGTGTTTTCCCGGCAACACTATATACAGTAGGCACAATAGTAGAAACACCTAGTCCTACAAACATAAAAGCGAGGGTTGCGGGAATAATAAAAGGAAAAAGTACTGCTGTAAAAAGTCCTGCCGAAATCATGATACCACTTATTTGTAAGACTCTTTTTCTTCCAAATTTACGGATCAGTCCATCCCCTAAAAAACGCCCACCTGCCATCATAATCATAAAAGAAGTGTATCCTAAAATCACTAATGGTCCGGGTGCTTTGATAACATCTTTGAAATAAACGCCGCTCCAGTCAAACATAACACCTTCACTGGCCATGCAACAAAAGCCAATGACACCAAGCCAAATTAAACCGCTATCTGGTTTTGAAAACATTTTTTTCTTCTCGACTTGGATCGTTTCTTTGGCTTTGACCAAAAAATTATAATTAAATGCCATCATCAATAGTACTATTCCGGCAACAATCAAAAAATGAACATACGGAGTCAACTCAAATGCCAGCATACCCAATCCTACTAAAGCACCTGTAAATCCGGCAAAACTCCACATCCCATGAAAAGAGGACATAATTGTTTTTTTGAAAAGTACTTCTGTGTAAACACCCTGTGTATTCACGGCTATGTTAGACAAGTTTCCAAAAATTCCAAACACGAATAATCCCAATGACAATTGCCAAGCCGCAACAGCCAAGCCCAAGTTTGTCAAGCTAAAAACATAAAAAAGCAAGGAAAAAATCAAGATCCGATGACTGCCAAAACGAGTGACCAATTTACCGGAAAAAGGCATCACCACCAGTTGTCCTAGTGGCAAAGCAAATAAAATACTCCCTAAATCCCCTTCGCTTAGGTGCAATGCTGTTTTAATATCCGGAATTCGGCTGGCCCAAGTAGCAAAACACAAACCCATACCAAAATAGAACATAGAAACTGCCCAACGAATTCTTTTCAGATACGAAATCTTAGCATCTTTATATGTTTTCTTGAATTTAGCTTTCGTTTTTGACCTTCCTAAAAAGTTTAAATCTATCAAAGTGATTTGTTTTAGAATTTTATTGTGCCAAAATTACAAAAAGCAACGATTGGTTGTGTCAGAGCCACACATTTGATGCAAGCTACAACGTTATTGTTCATAAAAAGTAATTCCCGCGAATTCACTAATTTTCACAAAAGTTTAAAAAAATTAGCGAATTCGCGGTAGATTTTATAGGTCAATTACTTTTTTCTGCGCACTGCTTTGGATTGCCGATTCAATAATTCGCATAACCTGAACACCCTCTTGTGCCGTAACCGGTTCTATAGATTCATTTGTAATCGAATGATATACGCCGTCAAAAAAGTCATAATAATTCCCTTGAAGCGTGGGTGTGATTTCCTGAACCGTTTTGCCTTTTATTTCCGTGTGTAACAACCCTCTTTTTTCAACTGATTCCGTTCCCCAAACATCCAGATTGGGTTTCATTCCTAATTTTAATTCGTCTTCCTGTACATCGCCACGCGGTTTCAGGAATGACCCTTTTTTTCCATGAATAATATAAGCGGGAATCGCTTCCCGGACAAAAAAACCCGCTTTTAATCGGACACGAAAGTTAGAATAATACAGTAAAATATCGATATAATCATCAACCAAAGAATGTTCCCGTGTGATGCGGATGTCAGCAAAAACAGATTGTGGCAATCCAAATAAGCACAAGGCCTGATCGATTAAATGTGGCCCTAAATCCTTGAGAATTCCAGCACCGGAATTGGCGGTTTCTTTGTGTTGTTTTGGACTCAAAAGCGGATTGTACCGATCAAAATGGATTTCGGCTTCTATAAGATCTCCCAAAACTTTCTCTGAAATGATTTTCTGGACGGTCTTGAAATCACTGTCCCATCGTCTGTTTTGAAAAACGGCCAGTTTCAATCCATTTTCTTTAGCGATAGCAGCTAATTCCTGCGCTTGGGCAACCGTTGTGGTAAATGCTTTCTCGACAATGGCGTGTTTCCCGGCCAACAGCACTTTTTTAGCATATTCGTAATGTGTCTCTACAGGGGTATTGACTACCACCAGATCAAGATCATCCTCTAATAGCTCTTCCATCGTGGCATAACTTTTCACCGAAGGATAATCTTGATGAATCAATTTTTTACTTCGTTCCCAAGAACCAAGCAGCTCAAATCCGGGATGAAATTCTAAAAAAGGAGCATGAAATACTTTTCCGGACATTCCGTAGGAAAGCAAAGCTGTTTTTATTTTTTGCATGGTATTATTTTATATAACATTGATTTATACTTTTTAAAAACAAAACTCAAGTAAGTCGAAAGTTTAAACGTCATAAAGTCAAAAGGAACACTATTGCAAACAGTAGTTTAAAATCAATCTGTTGCGTCATTTTGTCTAATTTTAAAACACGACATTATACAGTGGCTGTTACTTATATGACTTAAGTAGCAAGAAAGATATATTGTCGCAATTATTAAAAAGATTTTTTGCCACAGATTGTAAGGATTAAAAAGATTTTTAAAATTACATAACGAATTAATCTGTGCTAATCTGTGAAATCTGTGGCAAAGAAATTTAGTGCTTTATTAAAATACGACATTAAATTTTAGTCATTACTTATATGTTTCAAAATTTTACTTTTTTGCTCTTTCGTATTGTTTTGGCCATTCGATCTCCGCCTTTAAGTCATGGGCAAATGTCAATCCTAAATTTGGATTTCTCAGGGACTCTCTGGCAAATAACACTAAATCCGCTTTACCTGAAGCAACAATCTCCTCGGCTTGGGCGGCATTAGTGATTAAACCTACGGCGCCAGTCCGGATTCCGGTTTCTTTTTTTATGCTTTCTGCAAAAGGGACTTGGTAATTTGGTCCCAACGGAATTTGTTGGTGCGAAACTAATCCTCCCGAAGAAACATCAATCAAGTCCACTCCTTTTTCTTTTAGTATTTTCGAAAGTTGTACAGATTCCTCAGAATCCCACCCGCCTTCTGCCCAGTCTGTTGCTGAGATTCTAACGAATAAAGGCAAGTTTTCCGGCCACTCAGCTTGAACTGCTACAACGACTTCGAGTGTCAATCGGATTCGGTTTTCGAAACTTCCACCGTATTCATCGGTTCTAAAATTAGACAAAGGCGAAAGAAACTGATGCAACAAATACCCGTGTGCGGCATGGATTTCCATCACTTGAAAACCTGCTTGAAGCGCTCTTTTTGTGGCTGATTTAAAGTCGGAAACTACTTTTTGAATTCCTGTTTGGTCTAATGCAATTGGTATTGCTTCATTGTCATGATAGGCTACAGCACTTGGCGCTACTGGACCCCAACCGTCTTGTATTTTAGCTACTTTTCTACCTCCGTTCCATGGTGATGCGGCGCTGGCTTTTCTTCCGGCATGTGCCAATTGGATTCCGGGAATTGAATTCTGACTGATGATAAATTGATTAATTTGCTGCATTTTTTCGATTTGTTCGTCTTTCCAAAGTCCCAAATCGCCCGGAGAAATCCTGCCTTCTGGAGAAACCGAAGTCGCTTCCTGAATGATTAATCCTGCGCCTCCGCTGGCGCGACTTCCCAGATGCACAAGATGCCAATCATTAGCAAAGCCATCATGAGCAGAATATTGGCACATAGGAGAAATTGCAATTCTATTTTTAAGCGTAATGCTTTTTATTTGGAGTGGAGAAAATAATTGAGATGACATAGTAGTAATTTAAGTATGTAATTAAAATAAAGACAAAGGGAATTTCCTTTTAAAAAAAGTAAAGTTACGGGACAGCAGCGAAACGAGGGACTGAATTTTCATTAATTAACAAACATTTAAAACGGTATGGAACAATTATTGCGAATTAAACAAATAGAAAACCTTACTTTTGTGAGTTGTAAAATTAAATTAATAAGAGGATTAGATTGCTTCGTTCCTCGCAATGACAAATAAATGGACATAGTTATCAAGCTTTCTCAATTTTTATTGAGCTTATCATTACTGATTATACTTCACGAATTAGGACATTTCATTCCTGCTAAACTGTTTAAAACCAGAGTCGAAAAATTCTACTTATTTTTTGATGTTAAATATTCCCTTATCAAAAAGAAAATTGGCGAAACTGAATACGGTATCGGGTGGTTGCCTCTTGGCGGTTATGTGAAAATTTCCGGAATGATTGATGAAAGCATGGACAAGGAACAAATGGCCTTGCCTCCGCAACCCTGGGAATTTCGCTCTAAACCGGCTTGGCAACGTTTGATTATTATGTTGGGAGGCGTTACCGTAAATTTTATTTTGGCTTTCATTATATATATCGGAATGGCATTTGCTTATGGCGATATTTTCATAGCAAATGCGGATTTGAAAGATGGAATTTGGGTAACAAATCCAGCTATTGAAAAAGCAGGAATACAAACAGGCGATAAAATACTCTCTATAAATGGAAAGAAAATGGAACGTTATGATGATATCTCTAAAAATTTATTCTTAGCTAAAGAAGTTACAGTTGAAAGAAATAATGAAACTAAAATAATTGAGTTTCCTATAAATATTATCAATCAAATAAGTAATTCTGGCGTTAAACGTACATTAGTAGAAATGAGGATTCCATTTATCGTTAGTGAGATTGAAAAGAGTTCTCCTAATTTTAAAACTATAAAATCTGCAGATATTATAACCCACTTTAATGGCAGCCCTATAAAATATGCTGATCAAGCAATATCACAATTTAAAAACTTTAGTGGGAAAACGGTTCCCGTAACTTTAAAACGAGATGGTAAAATCATTCAGACAACAGTAATATTTAATAACAAATCAAAATTAGGAATAGCTTACGCTTCAAGATTACCTTATTCTAATATTGAAAAATTGAATCTTTATAAAGTTAATCGTGAGAAATATAGTTTTGCAGAATCAATTCCAATTGGGATTAATATTGGTTTTAATGGATTAGTTGATTATGGGAATCAGCTTATAACGATATTTAATCCTAAAACTGAAGCCTATAAAGAAGTTGGGGGGTTTGCTGCTATTTTTAACATCTTTCCTAATACCTGGAGCTGGCAAGTGTTCTGGAATATCACTGCATTGTTATCCATAATGCTAGGTGTAATGAACTTATTGCCTATTCCGGCACTTGATGGAGGTCACGTTATGTTTTTATTATATGAAATCATCAGTGGTAAAAAACCAAGTGACAAATTCCTAGAGAATGCGCAAATGGTTGGTTTCGTATTACTTATAACACTGTTATTATTTGCTAACGGAAACGACATTTACAAGGCAATTGTAGGGAAGTAAAAAAAATTAAAAAAAATTTTATTTTTGCTTGCAGAAATCAAATTAAGCCCTATATTTGCACCGCTTTACAAGTGAAATAAACTTCATTAATAAGCACACAAAAACGTTCATTTTTTACCAGAATAAAAATATACAGTTTCCTTCTTAGCTCAGTTGGTTAGAGCATCTGACTGTTAATCAGAGGGTCCTTGGTTCGAGCCCAAGAGAGGGAGCTTTTTAAAAAGACTTTACAGCAATGTAAGGTCTTTTTTGTTTTAAAGCGGTAGTGAAAGCGAGACTTCATGGTGGTTTATTAAAAATGGAGATTTTGTTATTTGACAAGTTTGCCAAGTTTTTTTAGGAAAAAAGGTTCCCATAGAGGTTCCCATCTAAAATCTCGAGGTTCCCATTTTAAAATTCCGAATTGTTATGCCAATTGTTTAACTCAAAATCAATTGGAAACATGCACCAAGAAAAAACTACAATTCTATTTGTAATCAGTCCGACCAAAATCAATCAAAAGGGATTATGCCCTCTTAATTGTAGAATCACCCTCAATAAGGAACGCAAACAATTCACTACTGGACTTTTTGTAAATCCACTTAACTGGGAAAATAAACTTCAAAAAGTCAACTCACGCGATTCTAACTCCAAAATCATTAATGCTCAAATTGAGCAAATTCAAATCAAGATAAATAACATTGCCTTGATATTCCAACTTCAAGATGAAAATTGTACTCTTGATAACATCTATAATAAATACATAGGTGTTGAAATCAAAAAGAAGGAATTTGTCCTTTCCTACTATAAACAGTATCTAGCCAAAATCAAAAAACTCGTAGGATTAGAAATCAAAGACAACACCTATAACAAATTCGTTTACGTTGGAAATCATCTGGAAGCATTCCTGAAATGGAAATTTAAAAAAACAGATTTTCCTTTAGAAGAATTGAGTCTACAGTTTTTAGATGATTTTGATTACTATTTAAAGACAGAGAAGAAACAAGAACAAATTACTATCAACAAAACCATTCAAAGGCTTAGAACCCCAATAAAACAAGCCATTTCAGAAGGTTATTTAGATAGAGATCCGTTTATACTTCACAAGTCCAAAACAGTCCGTAAAACCGTTATCTTCCTTACTACAAAGGAACTCAAAACCCTTGAAGAAGCAGTATTACAACAAAAGAGATTAAGCACCATTCAAGACTTATTTATTTTTTGTTGCTACACAGGACTAGCCTATAATGAAATGGCAAATCTTGAGAAGCAGAACATCCAAATAGGGTTTGATAACATTAACTGGATTCAGATGAAGAGAGAGAAAACACAGCGTCAAATCTCAATTCCAATTCTACCAAAGGCTCAAGAAATTATTGAGAAATACTCAACTGATAGTAACCGCATATTCCCATCAATAAGCAATCAAAAATTCAATTCGTATCTCAAGGAAATTTCAGCTATAACTGGAATTGAAAAAAGATTGACGCACCACATTGCAAGAAAAACATTTGCTTCTACAGTTTTACTGTACAATGATGTTCCAATGGAAATTGTATCAGAACTACTTGGTCATTCTAACATGGTTATTACACAGGAAAGTTACGGGAAGGTAGTGCAGAAGGAAGTTAGTGAGGCAATGGCTAATCTAAAAGATAAATTGAAATAGTATAAAATGAGTCTAACGTATTTAATGCGTTTTAGGCTCATTTTTCATTTAAAATATTTATTCCTTCAAAAATTTCATTTACATCTATACCCAAAGCAAAACAGAATCTCAATAGTAAATCAACAGTCATTCTTTGTTCATTTCTAAATACTCTTCTTACGGTAGTTTCTGAACATAGTGCAGCTCTGGCAAACTCAGATTTATTGCCATTGAATTTTACAAGGAACTCTTTGTATATCCTTTTGACTAATTCAAGTTCTATCTGTTCTAGATGCTTCTGCATTGAGCAAAGAAAACAAACGGTTAAATCAAAAATCTCTTCACCTATCGACTTATAAGTCGAAAATTAAATTAGATTTGTGGATTGATATAAAATCCATGAGTGATGTAATACACTAATCTAAAAGAATTGCGGTTTATTTTAAAGAATGAGGAAGCCCGTAATGGAATGATTTGAAAACCAATTACTTTGCTAACAAATCACTAAAAGTGGGTATTGTGACAGCTATATTTATATTTAGTACCGGAAAACAATTACATCTTCAGAATGAATTAAGGTTTTAATCAAAAACCAGAAAATAAGACGATCTCAATGGAAAAAATTAAGGCTCAATTGATTTTATCATGCATCAATAACGATCCAGAATCATTTTTACCTTTTCTAATGTCAGCGGAGGTAGAGACAGAAGCGCCTAATAAAAAGGATTTTTATCAATTTTTTAAAGGAATGCTTAATCATGCTCATGAAAGTTCAGAAGGAGAACTTACATTGAAAATAGAACCGCAAACATGGGGCACAGATAAAGAAGTCCATAATTACAACTTTTATGACACTGCCCACAAACACCCTCCGCTTTCAATCGAAGTCAAAGAAAACAACAAGCTAATCTGTTTAGGCGTAATGCCCTTTTAAAATTTTAAACCACATCAAAATGAAAAACACAATCTTATTTTTCCTGATAATAACTCTAACATGCTGCAAACAAAATGAAAATGAAAAAAAAACCCTAGCCTCCTTTGTAGATTATTATGATGAAATTACTGAAATAACTTTAAAGAGCAAATCTACCCCAAAGAAGAATCAAATACTTTTTATGAATTATCATTTAAATATGACAGAAGCTGAATTTGATAGCGTTACAAAAAAAAACATTAAAGAGGGGATAATGAAAATCTACAAAGACAACCTTTACCTAAATTTAGAAAAAGGCTGTAAGTTTAAAATTACTCATGTAGTAGAAAACAATCAATTAAAAATAATGCACCTTCAATATGTATTGGAATTCAATAAAAATTCCAATTTGTACAATCCTAAGTATTATTATGAAGTCTATTACAAAATTCTACAAGGAAGATATGGAAGCCCAATTTGTGAATATGAAGATAAAGAAGAACAGTTTAATAGTGTAAAGGATCATGGAGCAACTTGGATAAAAGACGGAATAGTAATTGAATTGACTGAATCTAATAATCTTTACAAGTTAGTTCATTCAGGTCAAGTTAGTGTCCCTTGTAATGTACTTTGTGACCATTCTAATGAGTTCATTCAAACAACGATTCATTACCAAGAACTTTCAGATCAACAAAAAAGAATCAAAGACGGTAAACTCGCAGATAAAAGAGAGAACGTGAGACAAAAAAAAGAGGCAACGAGACGAAATATTGAACGCATGGAACTTGAAAAGGAAAAGTTAAAAAAAGATAGTATTTATAATAGCAATTTTTAAAAATTTAATTTTTTTTTAAGTCACACACTTACTAAACCACACTTCACCCCCTACTCATTTTATAATTTGGGATATGCCCGTCAATGTTTAATCTTAAAATTATAAAAACTATGGTTACAATTGTAGATTACAAAAAATATCAAAGAGAGAATGGAGAAAGCTTCTTTGCTCTTGAAGTACAAGGAGGAATTGAATCTGTTAAAAGTAAAGAAACTGGAAAGACTTACTTTACAGCGCGAACAACTAAAGTACCGTGTACGTTTAACGAACCAACCTGTAAGGCACTACTAGGAACTCAAATGCCCGGAACTATAAAAAAGGTAACAGTAGACCCTTATGAATTTACCATTCGGGAAACGGGCGAAATCATCAAAATGTCGCACCGATACGAATACCTTTCAGAAGAAGAAAGCATCATTGAAAACAATGTGCTAAAGAATGAACTGGTGTACTAAAAACACTATCGCAATAAATTAATTAAGGAACTCTCAAAAGGAGTTCCTTTTTTTTTATAACAATAATTTATTATGTCGAATAACGACCAATAACAACATCAAATAACATCAGTATGAAATTACAAAAAGCACAAAGAAACCAAGTGAAATTAAGACTGGGTTTAAGCGGAGCAAGTGGCTTTGGTAAATCTTATTCAGCCTTACTATTAGCTTACGGAATCACTAACGATTGGACTAAAATAGCCATAATCGATACAGAAAACAACAGTGCCAGTCTCTACTCTCATTTAGGAGATTTTAACGTATTGTCGTTGAATGAGCCATACGCTCCAGAGCGTTATATTCAAGCCATTGAGGTTTGTGAAAAAGAAGAAATCGAAGTAGTTATAATTGACAGCATTACACACGAATGGTCTGGCAAAGGTGGATGCTTGGAACTACATGAACAACTTGGAGGAAGATTCCAAGATTGGGCTAAAATAACTCCGCGTCATCAAGCCTTTATCGATAAAATTCTTAATTCAAACTGCCACGTAATTACTACTGTACGACGCAAAACGGATTACAGTCTTGATAAAGACGGCAACGGTAAGACTAAAGTAATGAAGCTAGGTACGAAGGAAATAACAAGAGACGGCTTCGAATATGAGCTGACAGTCAATTTTGAGCTTATAAATGACAATCATCTTGTTACCGCTTCTAAAGATAGAACTGGTTTATTTTCTGGGAAACCTGAATTCGTAATTAATTCATCCACCGGAAAGAAACTTATTGAATGGTGTAATCTGGGGATTTCAGTTGAAATAGCGATGTCTGAAATCAATGCTTGTGAGAATCTTGAGGGATTGAAGCATGTGTATTCAAAATATCCTTCGCTTCAAAAGCAGATTCACAATGCCATTATGAATAGAAAAAACCAGATAGAAAACATCGCTAGTCACCTAGTCGACGAAAAAGAAATTGTAAAACCATTAATTGAAGAGAACCATGGAATTAGTACTTAATAGTAGCATCAACGAGCATCTAGTAGATGAGAACGAGATAATAAACAAACCATCAAGTAGTTTTATTGAAGCCAATACTGAAATAGTGAGCTTAGACCATTTGGAAAAAGATTGCATCATTCCTGTATTCTCAAAGGATAACGAGTCAACAATCAGTCATTTCCAGTTTGTAGATAAATGCCAACAAATAATTCAAAAATTACTGCCTGGGGTACTTCAGAAAACACCTGATATTAGAGTTAGCCACGTTGTAAAAGGAAGAATTCCTTCAGCAATTGGGAAACCTGCCAAAGACCTTGAAGAACACGAAAAAACCATTTATTACGAACGATGCGCCTTCATTATAGATTTACCCTCGACAAAGCAAATTGTTAACGGAAATGAGCTTACATTGAGCATTGGCGGAGTGCGAGCCTATAATCAGGAGAACCTTTATTCCAAAAAATCAATGGAGAAATTTAAAGTCTTTATTGGTTTCAAAAATAAGGTGTGTACCAACCTGTGCATCAGTACTGATGGCTTTTCCAATGAAATAAGGATATCTTCCATTTATGAACTAGAAGACAAAATGATTGAACTTTTCTCTAATTACAAGAGAGATAATCATCTAAGAATGATGGAGCGAATGATTGAACACAAGTTGTCTGAAACGCAATTTGCACACTTAATTGGAAAATTCAGAATGTTTACGCACTTAGACAAGCACACACAGAAGTCAATCTTCCCAATTTCATTGAATGACAGTCAGATAAACAACATTGTGAAAGACTATTACCAGTGTCCAAACTTCTCAAGAAGTCCCGATGGTTCGATAAGTTTCTGGAATCTGTACAACTTATTTACGGAAGCAAACAAATCCTCTTACATCGATAATAACCTAGAACGTAATGTCAACGCATACGAACTAATCAATGACCTAGGTAAATCTATCCAAGACAACATTCCCAATTGGTTCCTACATTATTAATCATAGCTCTTTTGTTAGGTAAGGAACACTTTACGGGAGGTAGAGAAAGAAGAAATTATGGAAGACCATGAATTAGCAGATGTGCTACAATACAGCTCGCCTAAAGAGCTTTATGTAATTACTTACTACAATGTGCTTAAATTACTTTTTTGCCCTTTCAAGGTCGAGGTATTATCCAATGTAGGACTGCTAAGGAAAGGGCAATTAGTTTGGGTTAGTCAGGTTAAAGTGACAACAGAATTAAAAACAATTTTTATAATAAACGGCAATGCTTACCATTACCACTCTTTTGAAATCCTTATTGAAGAATTTACAGAGTAGCTATTATAAAACAAGGAGTTATGCTGAATTTTGAATACCCAATCTTTTGAGACGGTTTCTCCTTTATCAAAAAACCACTGAAAAAGCTTTTTGTACAAATTGAAAACGGAGAGATTCTGTCTCTCCATTTTTTATCTCATTAAAAAACAATTAATATTGTAGGACTAAAACTTTAATGCTACAAGCACTATGCAACTTAATAAACTAATCGAGGATCTTAAGGAATTTAAAAAAACTGATTGGTTAGAAAAAGGATTTCGTGACTTATTTAGTAAAATAAATGAATTTGAGATTTGTACTGCTAACGATAAATTTGATCAGTTCACTTACAATGCTCCTGTTGTAATAGATGAAGAAGTGGTTGATAATGAAGTTTTAGTAACTTTTGAAAGTTTTAAATTGCAAAAGTTCAAAGCGAAAATAAAAACAATCCACAATGAGTTTGAAATCCTATCTAAGATAGAAAAAAATTATTACTGTGAATCGCTGATATCAGTACTTAAACTAATATCTAACAACTTCAGTAAGGATTCTGAATTCAAGGATTACTATACAGAATTAAAATTGGCAATTGAAGAATTATCTATTGAATATTCAACGCACCTAAACAAGACCACTAAGAACAATTCATTCAAATACATTACCGGTAGAGATAATAATAGTTTTACTAAAATACAGCTTCTCTACAAAGTTTTAATGGAGAATGATTTAATTGAAAAAGAAACAACACTCAATGATTTCGAACTTGTTTTTAAAAACGAAACCATTAAAAAATTAATTCGTTGGACCGGTAGCACAAGTGAACTCAAATATTTTATAAAAATAATCAATACTCCTGATTATGGTTTTGAAGATAACGGAGATGAAAAATGGCGAGTTGCTGTAAATTGCTTCATCAAAGTTAAAAAAAGGTCAATTGAAAAAGTTGATTTCAAAAACTTAAGGACTTACAAAATCACTCCAGCAACAATTACTAAATTAGATTCTTTAATCGTAAAATCCTTTCGGAAATAAATCTAAAAAACATTGTTTTCAAAGCCTAAAAACCCTTTTTAGCAAATTTTATACTACTTGTATACTACGCATTTAAAAGTATTTAAAAATATTGTTTTTCATATATTACATAGTACTTATAGTTATCTGCTTAAAACTATACTGCTCTTATACTACGTTGATATTTTTCAGCCTTTATTCTTTCAATCTTTGCATCAGCCTACCGAAATAACAGTAGGTTTAAAAAATTAATTAAATGAAAGAAGAAGAAGAAAAAGAAGAAGAACAACAAGGACAAGACGAAAAAGTGTTTTGGACAGAAAACGGAGCTCCAAAAATTTTACATGTGGGATTATTAAACTTCCTCGAATCTAATGGTTATGTTAAGGTTGAAATTGGAGAAAACAATTATGTATTCGCTAAAATGACGAACAATAGGTTAAGTCAAGTTACAGAAGGACAAATGGCAAATGACGTTAAGAACTACCTGATAAAAAACAATAAACCAGAAGTTTTAGAAGTGTTTGTTAAGGGGGTTGGAGGTTATATTACAACTAAAAAATTAGATATGCTTACCTCGATTGAAAACATAAATGATCGAGACCCGAGAATGAGTTCAAGATTTTATTTTAATAATTGCTATTGCGAAGTAGATAAAAATGCAATTACCTCCTATGATTATTCAACCCTCCAAAATCCAATTTGGGAAAAGAGAATCATACAGAAATCATTCACGAATCCTTCAGGAAAAGGTCAGTTTGAGATATTCTGTGAACATATCACAGGACAAAACTCAGAAAGGTTATTAGCATTAAGAACTATTTTAGGATACTTATTACATAGAAACAAGGAAGTAGGAGAACCTATGGCAATTATTCTCTACGATGTGGGAATGGGGCAAAACAACCAAGCGCATGGAGGTACGGGTAAAACACTTTTGTCAATGGCATTGAAACAATGTAGAGAAGTAGAGATTTTTGATGCAAAGGAAATAAAAGAAGGTAGTTGGTTTAAGAATCAACGAATTGAGTTAACAACAGACGTTCTGGTTTTTGATGATTTGAAAAAGCACTACAGTTTTGAAGGATTCTTTCCAATGATTACTTCTGGGCTTGAAGTTGAACGCAAACGGGAAAAAGCATTTTACATCGACTTCAACAATTCTCCAAAATTATTAATTACTTCAAATTACTATGTTTCTGGGCCCGGCGGTTCTTCTGATGAAAGACGCAGATTTGAGTTTGAAATAAACAACCATTATAATCAAGACTTTACCCCAGAAAGAGAATTTGGAAATCGATTTTTTGGTTCGCAATGGAACGAAAATGAATGGAATAAATTTTATCATTTTATGATGGGTTGTTGCCAGTCATACCTTCAACATGGGTTGTATAAAGTGCCCCACATTAATTTATCTCAAAATAGATTCTTAGATGGATTAAATGACAAATTTGTAGCTTACGCCGACGCACATGTTCAAAATGACACTTCAATAGATAAGAGAGAATTTGAAAGTGGTTTCAAACATTTTTATCCTGAGATGAAAGAAACAACTCCGCATCAAATTGCCAAATGGTTAAAAATATATGCCGCAAAAAAAGGAGCGACTTTTTCAACAGAATCTTCAGGCGGGAAGTATACTTTTATTTTAACCTCTAATTCAGTTCAAAATGCAGCATAATATAATCTACAAAGTGGTAAACACAATTACGGACGAGGTATACATAGGTGCGACCACTAAAAGTATTGAAGAGAGGAAAGCAGACCACCTACAAAAATCTCGAAAAAAAGTTGACAGTTGTTTTCAAGAAGGAATCGCCACGTATGGAGCAGATGCGTTCACATGGACTCAAATCGACAGCGCAAACTCTTCTAATGAGCTAGCTGAAAAAGAAAAAAAATACATTTTACAGTATGATAGCAAAGAGAATGGTTATAATTCAGATTCTGGTGGGGGATTCAATAAGCTTGTCTACCAGTTTGATTTAGAAGGTAATTTAATAGCTTCTTTCGATGGTTTAAAAGAAATTCAATTAACACTAGGGCATGACAAACGGAGGGTGTCCAACGCTTGTTTAACAGCTACCGTTTGGAAAGGGCACTTTTGGTCTTATTCCCAAAACAATACCTTTAAACCTGCTACGGATAATAGGAAAAAAGAAGTCACTCAATTTACTTTAGATGGTGAAATCTTAGCCCATTACAATTCTGTTGCAGATGCATCAAGAGAAACTGGAATATCCAAAACCTGTATTTCACGTTGTTGTCGTAATGAACGAGAACAAAGTGGTGGTTTTATCTGGAATTACTCATAAATATTGAATTCAAAGACAGTGTAACAGCTGTCTTTTTTCATTTTAAACCAAATCTGTATAATGAATTTGGCGATACTAGACTCCTTGGTCGCAAAACCGTTATTCTTTCCCTACCCTCTCAATAATTTATCCTTACAACCAAATTTTCAATATCAATAGTATTATTCGTGACGCTATCAGTAAGATAATGGAATGTATGGCTTAGAAATCAATAAAAATCCCATTCTTATACGGGTTTCCTCAATAGTCCTAATTAATTTTTCAATACTTTAGCGGATAAAATAATAGAGCCTTATAGAATGTCAGAAGACCAGAAAAAACAGTTAGAACAACAACTTTGGAATATTGCCAATACCCTTCGTGGGAAAATGAATGCAGATGAATTCAGGGATTACATATTAGGATTTATTTTCTTTAAGTATCTCGCTGAGAAAATGGAGCTTTACGCCAATTCTATTCTGGAACAAGACGGATTAAAATTCAGAACTATTGACGATACCACTCCCGAAGGAAAGGAGTACATAGAAGCCATTAGAGAAGAATCATTAGACAAATTAGGCTACTTCCTGAAACCCAATGAACTCTTTAGCGAAATTGCCAAACGTGGAAATAGCGATGTGGAAGGCGTAAGCAGTTTTATTATAGAAGACCTCCAAAAAATTCTGATTAATATCCAACAAAGTACGATGGGTACGGAGAGTGAAGATGATTTTGACAATCTCTTTGAGGATATGGATTTGAACAGTACCAAACTCGGAAAAACTCCTGAAGCGAGAAATGACATTATCTCAAAAGTACTTTTTCATTTAGACCAAATTGACTTTAAACTCGAAAACACAGAACTCGATGTGTTAGGTGATGCCTATGAATACCTCATTGGACAGTTTGCCAGTGGAGCAGGTAAAAAAGCAGGTGAATTCTATACGCCACAAGAAGTCAGTAAAATATTAGCTAAGATTGTAACCACGGGAAAAAGCAAACTAAAATCTGTTTATGATCCTACCTGTGGTTCTGGTTCATTGTTATTACGAGTTGCTAAAGAAGTAAGTGAAGTGTCTAACTTTTACGGGCAGGAAATGAACCGTACCACCTATAACTTGGCGCGAATGAACATGATTTTGCACGATGTACATTACCGTAAATTCGACATTAAGCAGGAAGACACTCTGGAACACCCGCAACATTTAGACAAACAATTTGAAGCTATTGTGGCTAACCCTCCTTTCTCTGCTAATTGGAGCGCAAATCCTTTGTTTACGAGTGATGACCGCTTTAGCCAGTACGGTAAGTTAGCACCAAGCAGTAAAGCTGACTTTGCTTTTGTACAACACATGATTCATCATTTGGCTGAAAACGGAACTATGGCATTAGTCTTGCCACATGGAGCTTTGTTTCGTGGTGGAGCAGAACAACACATTCGTAAATACTTGATTGAAGACCGCAATTATCTGGATGCCGTGATTGGGTTGCCTGCTAATATTTTTTATGGCACAAGCATTCCTACGTGTATTATGGTGTATAAAAAATGCCGTGAAAACCCAGAAGATGTTTTGTTTATAGATGCCAGCCAACATTTTGACAAGGTAAAAACCCAAAACGTATTGCGCGAGGAACATATTGACAAAATCATTGAAACCTACCGCAATCGTAACGAGGAAGATAAATACAGCAAGCGTGCTACATTGGCAGAAATTGCCATAAACGATTACAACCTGAACATTCCACGTTATGTAGATACATTTGAAGCGGAAGACAGCATTGACATTGACGCTATTGCGAATGATATAAAAGCATTGGACACAAAAATTGCCGATACCGATAAAATCCTTGCTGATTTCTGTGCACAATTGAATATTGCAACTCCTTTTTAATTATGGAAAAGCTAAAGAACATACCCACTCTGCGTTTTCCTGAGTTTAAAGGTGAATGGAAATCGAAGAAATTAGGGGAAGTAGCAAAAATCGGAAGAGGTAAATCAAAACACAGACCTAGAAATGCAGGATTTCTATACGGAGGAATTTATCCTTTTCTTCAAACTGGAGACATTAGGAATGCTGGCTTATATCTTAGCGACTATACCCAAACTTATTCCGAAGCAGGTCTAAAGCAAAGTAAATTATGGCCAGAAGAGACGCTTTGTATTACTATTGCTGCTAATATTGCTGAAACCTCCATTCTTAAAATCAAAGCCTGTTTTCCTGATAGCATAATAGGTTTAATTCCTAAAGAAAATGAAACTACCGTTTTGTTTGTTAAAAATCTGTTTGATAAATTTAAAATACAAATCCAGAATTTATCTCAAGGTGCAGCTCAGGATAATTTAAACCAAGAAAAATTAACAAACATTGAATTTCAATTTCCCAACATAACTGAACAACAAAAAATCGCAACATTCCTTACGACAGTAGATGAAAAACTACAAGCTTTAAAGCAAAAGAAAAGCCTTTTAGAGCAATACAAAAAAGGCGTGATGCAAAAGATCTTTTCGCAAGAACTACGATTTAAAGACGATAATGGGAATGCGTTTGCGGATTGGGAGGAGAAGAAGTTGGGAGAATGTTTAGATTATTTACAACCCACTAAATATTTGGTTTCAAGTACAGAATACGACAATTCATTTTCCACACCTGTGTTAACCGCAGGTAAGACATTCATTTTAGGATATACGAATGAGACAAATGGAATCTTTGAAAACAATTTGCCAGTAATAATATTTGATGATTTTACAACCGCAACACAATTTGTTGATTTTCCGTTTAAAGCAAAATCTTCAGCAATGAAAATATTAGTTGCTTGCGAGGGTATTGACATTAAATTCATTTACGAAGCAATGCAAATTATGAATTATGAAATTGGAGGACATGAAAGACATTGGATTTCTAAATTCGCGCCAATAGATATTCTAATTCCTTGCTTAGAAGAACAAACCAAAATCGCTACTTTTCTATCTACCATTGATGAGAAAATCAATGAGTGTCAGGCACAGATAACGAATACGGAGGTTTGGAAAAAAGGATTATTACAGGGAATGTTTGTGTGATTACAAAATAATTCACTTATTTAGTGAATAATAATAACTAATTGTTGTACATTTGTACCACGAAAAACCAAAATATGGTAATCGAATTTGACAAAGAGTATTTAGCCGAACTCTACACTGAAGGAAAATCTAAAAACAAGAAATATAGATTTCAACCCACAGTGATAAAGCAATATAAGCGAGCCATAGACAAATTAAAAACTGCCAATCGTGTAGAAGACTTGTTTCCTTTTATAAGCTTGAATTATGAAAAATTAAGTGGTACAAAAAAGGGTCTGGAATCAATCAGAGTCAATGACCAGTACCGTATTGAATTTAGAACATCCGTAGAAGGTGAAGAACCCAACACTATTACCATCTGTTCCATAATCGAATTAAGCAACCACTACAAGTAAAAACTATTATGAAAACTATACTCCAACCTATTCCATTTGAAGCCACACATCCAGGCGAAGTATTGAAAGACGAATTGGATGCTCGAAAAATCATCCAAAAAGATTTTGCTGTTGAGATTGGCATGCACAAAACAATGCTAAATGAAATCATCAAAGGGAAAAGACCCGTTACGGCTGATTTAGCCATACTACTGGAACGAACATTAGGCATTTCAGCAGAGTATTGGTTGCGTTTTCAATCACAATACGAGTTGGATTTGGCTAGAATAAAAGAAAAAAACATTCAGAAAGTAGTAAATATTGATATCTGGAAAATCATAAAAGAATATGTCCCTGTAAATTATTTTAGAAAATTAGGCTACTTAGCTGATGAATTAACTACTGATATTGCCAAGATAAAAGAAGTGTATAACATCAATAATGTAGATGATTTAGTAGGCTTATCGGCAAAACAGAAATTTTCTCTTTTCAGAAAATCAGACAAATTAAAAATCAGCGAAAAAAATGTTTTGGCATGGAATGTTGTAGCAAAGTATAAAGCTGCTAAACAAGAGGTTAATGCATTTAATCCTGAAAAACTACCAGATTTAATTCAGGAGCTTCAGACTATTTTTTTCCAAAATAAAGATGCGGTAACCCAAGTCGCAACTAAACTGAATCAATATGGGATTAAATTCATCTTGGTTCCAAAATTAGAACAAACACCTATTGATGGTTATACCTTTTGGTCAGGTGATAATCCTACCATCGCATTAACATTAAGACACAACAGAATCGACAATTTTGCTTTTACAATTATGCACGAAATCGGGCATATTGATTTGCATTTAAAAGGAAATAAAGAGCAAGAATTTTTTGATTTATCCTCAAAAAATTCGCACTTGGAATACATTGAAAAAGAAGCAGATGAATATGCCAAAGACCATTTAATACCCCAATCAGTGTGGTCAATAATTAATAACCAATCTGATTTCTCAGACGCTAAAGTTTTGAAATTTTCTAAAGAAAATAAGATAAATCCAGCTATTATTCGTGGAAGAATAAGTCATGAAAACAAACAGTATGCTATTACTACAAGCATCGATAAAAAATTGTGGTAGCAAATTAAGTATGGCAAAACAACCCGAACAAATTCTGGAAGAACAATTAGTAGCCCAATTACAAAATATGGGCTATGGTTTAGTGACCATTGTTGACGAAAAAGACCTGCTTACCAATCTAAAAGCACAACTAGAGAAGCATAACAAGAAAGAGTTTACTGCCAAAGAGTTTGACCGCGTGCTTAATATTTTAAACAAAGGATCTGTTTTTGAAAAAGCAAAAACACTACGGGAAAGACAACACATCCTGAAAGATAATGGCGAAGATTTATACTTTGAATTTATCAATACAGAGCATTGGTGTCAAAACCAATTTCAGGTTACACACCAAATATCCATCGATGGTGTTTACAAAAACAGATACGATGTAACGTTACTTATCAATGGATTGCCATTGGTACAAATAGAACTCAAACGCCGTGGACTGGAACTTAAAGAAGCATTCAACCAAATCAATCGCTACCAACGCCATTCTTTTGGAGCCAATTCAGCCTTATTCCAGTACGTTCAGATTTTTGTAATCAGCAATGGTGTAAACACAAAATACTACGCTAACAATAGAAACCAGTCGTTCAAGCAAACCTTCTACTGGACGGATGTAGCCAACAATCGCCTGACTAATATATTGAATGGTTTTACCACTGACTTTTTAGATCCGTGCCATATCTCTAAAATGATATGCAAATACATTGTGTTGAGTGAAGCCTACAAAATACTAATGGTGCTTCGTCCCTACCAATACTATGCTGTAGAAGCTTTGGTTGAAACGGTAAAGAATACCAATAAAAATGCCTATATCTGGCATACTACTGGTTCAGGAAAAACCTTGACTTCATTTAAAGCCAGTCAGATTTTAATGAATTTACCACAAGTCAAAAAAGTAGTTTTTGTGGTAGACAGAAAAGATTTGGATTACCAAACTACCAAAGAGTTTAATAGTTTCAGCAAAGGAAGCATCGACGGAACAGACAATACAAAAGCATTGGTAAATCAGTTCTCGGATGATACTAAACTCATTGTGACCACCATCCAAAAACTAAATACCGCCATTAGTAAAAAGCAGTATTTGAGCAAAATGGATAAACTGAAAGACGAACGCATTGTATTCATTTTTGATGAATGCCATCGTTCCCAGTTCGGGGAAACACATACTCGTATAAAATCTTTTTTTAATAATATTCAATTATTTGGCTTTACCGGTACACCCATTTTTGCTGATAATGCGGTAAAGAATGAATTAGGGAAGCGCACCACCAAAGAGTTATTTGGCGAATGTTTGCATAAATATGTGATTACAGATGCCATTAAAGACGAGAACGTTTTAAAGTTCTCCGTGGAATATGTGGGTCGTTACAAACAAAAAGACGACAGCAAGACTAACATAGACATTGAAGTAGAAGACATTGACACTAAAGAATTAATGGAATCTCCTTTGCGTTTGAACAAAATTGCTGATTACATCATTGACAATCACAATCGTAAAACCCACAGCAGGGAGTTTACCGCCATGTTTTGTGTGAGTAGCGTGGAAACCCTGATTAAATATTATGAAATCCTTCAAACCAAAAAAGAAGAAGGAAAACACAATTTAAAAATTGCAACTATTTACAGTTATGCTACCAATGAAGATGATAAAGACGCTAATGGTTTCATCCCTGAAGAATTAGATATAGCAGCAGAACCAACTGAAAAGTACGGTTTAAACTCGCATTCCAGAGAAAAGCTAGATGCGTTTATTGTGGATTATAATACTATGTTTGGCACTAAATTCTCTACTAAAGACAGCGTTTTATTTTACAATTACTACAATGATATTTCTAAAAACGTAAAAAACAAAAAGATTGATATTCTCTTAGTGGTCAATATGTTTTTAACTGGTTTTGATAGTCCAAACCTGAATACGATGTATGTGGATAAGAACTTAAAACATCACGGATTGATTCAAGCCTATTCCAGAACAAATAGAATCCTGAATGAACAGAAATCACAGGGAAACATTATAGTGTTCCGTAACCTCAAAAAAGCAACTGATGATGCTATCGCACTCTTTTCTAATAAAGATGCAATAGACGTGATTATAATGCAACCTTACGAGGATTACGTGCAACAATTTGGTGAAGCAGTCACTGAACTATTAAAAATTGTTCCAACAGTAAACAGCGTAAATGATTTACAAAGTGAAAAGGAGGAATTAGAATTCATCAAAGCGTTCCGGGAACTAATGCGTATCAAAAATGTACTGACTACTTTTTCAGATTTCAATGGTGAAGATTTGGATATGGATGAGCAACTTTTTGAAGATTACAAAAGCAAGTATCTCGATTTATACGATAAAGTCAAAAATGACCATAGCAAAGAAAAAGTTTCCATACTGGAAGACGTAGATTTTGAATTGGAATTAATACACCGTGACGAAATCAACGTTACTTATATTCTAAAACTATTGGCAAGCTTGAAAAATGCCGACCCAAAAGAGAAATCTAAGAAGCAAAAAGAAATCATTGATTTACTGACAGGAGAAGCAAACCTGAGAAGCAAACGCGAACTGATAGAACGTTTCATACTAGAAAATCTTCCTGCAATAGAAGACACAGAAGACCTACCAGACCAATTTGAAAAATACTGGAATGAAGAACAGATAAAAGCCTTCAAACTACTGGTACAGGAAGAAAACTTATCAGAAGAAAAAACGGAACAGCTAATAGAAAATTACCTCTTTGCCGAACGTGAACCTTTAAGAGATGAACTCTTGGACTTAATAGAAGGTGAAAAACCTAAAGTATTGGAACGTAAGAAAACAGGTGACAGGATTTTGAGTAAGATTATTGGATTTGTAGAAACTTTTGTGAATGGGTTTGCGAAGGTGGGATAAGCAGATATAGATAATTATCTATATTAGAAATAAGAGCAAAGACTATGTTGAGAAAGACACATAACTCATTATTTATAAGTAATTTACTATCAATATAAGGTGTAATTGAGAAAATAGCAGGACTTTATGTTAATAACTAAGTTTCCATAGTATTGTAAAATCATATAATTTTGCTAAAAAATAAACCTATAAGTTGATTTAATGAAAATAGTTCCTATATTTGTCCAAGAAAATAAGCGCGAAGGATTATTTTCTATTCACTTAAAAGGTGAGCTTGAAGATGAAGTAACCAAGTGTATTGAACAATGGTTATTGAATCCTCAATATTTATACGATTTTTTCACTTTACATCAAGACGATTTAAATAGTGGTTATTATGGAAAAACAATCAGCATACAACAAGCAATCAATTACACCCGGAAAGAAGCCGAATATTTATTTGACCAACTCGAAAGTTTGGCAATTTCAGGAACAAATATCGGCGGTGACAACCTGTCGATAGTATTCCAACCTTTACGCAACCTAGACTACACGCAAAGAGAACTTCAGCAAGTCAAAGCCAAAACACGAATTCAAAAAAAATGGTTGCGCATGTATGCAATTAAAATTGGACCAAACACATTTATTGTTACTGGCGGAGCAATAAAATTAGTTGGGACAATGGACGAAAGAACTCATTTACTCAAAGAAAAACAAAAATTAGACGACATTAAATATTATCTGAAAGAAGAAGGAATTCTAAATCAAGATGATTTTGAAGTGTATGAAATTTAACATATGGAACTAAACGAAAGATTAGACAAGTTTGAAAAATTAGTAAGCGACAAGCCTTCTAATTTTCTTTCAAAGTTGGCCTACTATAAAGCCAACAAAAAATGGATAGATCAATCTTCAAAAGTTGCGATTAATGTTCTAGAAGCATTAAACCAAAAAGGATTATCTCAAAAAGACCTAGCCAAAAAAATGAATGTTTCGGCACAACAGGTGAACAAAATTATCAAGGGCAAACAAAATTTAACCTTTGAGACTGTTGGTAAACTTGAAACTGCTTTAGAAATTTCATTAATGGAAATTATTGATTATAAACCCGTAACAGAAATTAAAACTAATTCAACTCAAATTAAACCAGTTGAAAAAACACTAACTAATGAATTAGTTAAAAACGTTCTTGAAAATTTCCGTTTTCCAGATAATTTTAAACAAAAAGAAGGTGCTCAAATGGACGTTGTTTACAATAAACTTACTCAAACAATCAATTACCCAAAAGCAGGATAATGGCAGAAAATAATGTTAATATCAATTTTAATTTACTTAAAATAAAAACAGATCAGTTTGCATTGTTTGAAGAAAATCATGTCGAAAACGGCAAGATAAATCTAAATACAAGCATGTCATTTGGTTTGAATTTAGAGGACAAAGCGTTTTCAATTAGTATAAAATTTACTTTTGAAATAAAGAAAAAGCCATTTATGACAACACAGGTAAGCTGTTTTTTTCAGATAGAAAATACTACTTGGGAAAGTCTAAAAGTAAATGACAAAATAATCCTCCCTAAAGGTTTTGTCGCTCACATGGCAATGATAACTGTAGGTACATCGAGAGGAATTTTACATTCAAAAACAGAAGGAACTATCTTCAACAAATATATTCTACCAACTTTAAACGTTGCGGAAATGGTTCCTGAAGATGTAATTTTCGATTAAAATAAAAAAATATAGCAATCATTAAATTAATAAAAAAGGCATCCAATTCGGAAACATAAAAAAGTAAAAGAACGTGAAGTCTTGATTTTACTGCTAGTCACACTCCTTGGTTCGAGCCCAAGAGAGGGAGCTTTTTAAAAAGACTTTACAGCAATGTAAGGTCTTTTTTGTTTTAAAGCGGTAGTGAAAGCGGGGCTTCACGAGGATTCAGGAGATAAAAGCTAATTCTAGATTCTGACAACTTTGACAGGTTATTTTACTAAAAAAAGGTAACATATTAGGTAACACTTTTTTTTCAATAGGTAACACTTTTTTTATTGTAACTAATTGCATGTCTGACTAAAACAAAAAGTTATGACAACAGACAATTTCAAAATTCTATTTATTGAAGGAAAGAATAGAAAAAACAAGAAGAATCAATCTCCATTATTTTGCCGAATAACCCTAAATGGGAACAGAAAACAGATTAGCACAGGCATTAATATTGAGTCCGAGCATTGGGATACCAAAAACCAAGTAATTCTAAAATCCCATAAATCTGCAATTCTATACAATTCCCAACTTGACACAATAAAATCAAAAGTCAATAGCATCTACATGATTTTAAGATTACAGGAAAATCCTTTTTCTGTTGAGGATATCCATGACAAATATTTAGGAAAGGAAATAAAGAAAAGTGAATTTGTCCTTTCTTACTACAAACAGTATCTAGCCAAAATCAAAAAACTCGTAGGATTAGAAATCAAAGACAACACCTATAACAAATTCGTTTACGTTGGAAATCATTTGGAAGCATTCCTGAAATGGAAATTTAAAAAAACAGATTTTCCTCTAGAAGAATTGAGTCTACAGTTTTTGGATGATTTTGATTGCTATTCAAAGACAGAGGAAAAGTAAGAACAAATACGGATACCCAAAAGGCTAAAAATAATAATATCTAAAACACAAAGACCTCTTTTTTATGCCACATAAGGTTTTCAGGCGAGGGGTAATTTTTATTATCATCTGGTAAAAAAATTCTAATTCCACCAAATTGTGAAATTGAAAATGGAGAATCATTTTCCTTAATTGTTGGTGAAATTCTAACAATATAATCCTCGTTAATTGTTATTAATCCTCTATCGTAAGCTCTATGTAAATTTGGCGATAATGAAATACCATTTGGTAAAGTATCATCATTAGAAATATAAAATGGAACCACATGACAAGCGTCAATCATTTGCGCATTTTTAGATGATTCTATTCGCATTCCTGAGATACAACATTGATACTTATAAATTTTAGGAACCTCTCTTTTAAAAATACTTCCTCTAATAAATCTATCTTCTTCAATCTCATCCTCGGATAATTTCTGTAGATTTTCATTCATTAAGCTCTGATATTCTTCTTTTGTATCGTTAACAATTTGCTCTTCTATTATTCTCTCAATATCATACTTACCCAAAATCTCTACTGCTTGATAATTATCTTTTGATGAAGGAAAATAATTATTTAATAAAAAATTCTCAATCATAGTCCTTGATACTGGATTTAACAATAGATTAAATAAATCTCTGTCTATTTCAGCAAAAGCAACATTATTCTTTAGATTTTTAAAACTACCGATACTTTTTATTTTATCGTGGCCATTAGTAAGTCCATTTATAAAAACTAACCGCCAGAATGGTTCACTATTCAAATGAAAAAATGGTAAAGAAAAATTTGGAGTATGGTTTGTTTCTACTAATCGGTTCCAGTTACTCTTAAAAGCTATAACCAGCTCACCAGTAATATATATCCTATTCGTCTGAATATCTCCTTTTTTAATTAACTGTAATACCGACAACAATAAAATTGGTTTATGAGGTGCTTTCCCCATTATTTTATGCGACGCTCGGTTAAGGATCTTAAACTGCTTTATATATTTTTCCAATAATTCTTCAATAATCATACTCGAATAAGTTTTAGTAAAACTATGAATATTTCATTATTAAAACACAAAGTCATAATTATTTTGAATCTCTTTGCTTAAAACAAATAACTTTTATTAAACCATGCTTAAATTGGTTCTATCACACAATATCTAGGGGAGCTTTTTAAAAAGACTTTACAGCAATGTAAGGTCTTTTTTGTTTTAAAGCGGTAGTGAAATCGGGACTTCAGGGTGATTCAGTAGATAAAAGCTAATTCTAGATTTTGCCAAGTTACTAGGTTCGTTTATAAAAAAAAGGCACCCTATTCGGTACCCATCTAAAATCTCGAGGTACCCATTTTATATTCTGACTTGTCATGCCAATTGTTTAACTCTAAAAAACGGTAACATGAATCAAAAAAAAACTACAATTCTAATAGTGCCTCTTGCCAAAAACCCACCTCCTTTTTTTAAAGAATCCTATCCTGCCTTTGCTATAATTTTACGCTAATAGTACATTAATTGTATATCTTTGAATTTCGATCACATGACTTATTATTTACAAATAGGTTCGGGAATAAATAAAGACACTTAATGCTGTTTGAACTTGCGGATTTTAATATCTTTTCTTTCGAATATACATCCAACACCTTTTGTTTATAGTTGCTTCGATTAAGTAAATAGTGTAAAAACGAACTAGAACTGACCTAAAAAAAACCAATACATAACCCTAAATTTAGATTTAATGAAGAAAATTCTTTTCCTCTCTCTCTTTTTTATACTGGCTTGTAAGCCAACTCAAAAAACAGTTATTCCGGCATGGGCCCCTTATGACGAAACCGAAGAACTAGCAAAAAATGCTACCAACGCATCAACAAGAATGCAATACAAATTGATCCAGTCAAAAATTCTGGATAAAAACACTATTTGGGAAAACATAACACAACAGATAGGTGCTTTTTCGGAGGACGATTATCAAAGACTAAAACCTTTAATCTTAGAACAAAACATTCCCACCATTCAATCCCATATTAAATCTGGCAGCCTTAGCTATGAAACACTGACACAGTGGTATTTATACAGAATTGTCAAATATGAAAATGATAAAGATAAGATGCTAAATGCAATTGTAGCTATTAACCCTGAAGCAGTTAATGAAGCACGAAAGAGAGACAAAAACAAATCCAATCACGACCATCCAATTTACGGCATACCAATACTTGTAAAAGACAATACAAACGTAAAGGGCATGCCTACCACCGCAGGAACACATTTGTTACGAAACAATACCGCTGCAGATGCATTTATAATTACCCAAATAAAAGATAAAGGTGCTATTGTTTTAGGTAAAACAAACTTAAGCGAATGGGCTAATTTCCTTTTCCTGACTGGTCCTAATGGCTATAGTGCAGTGGGAGGGCAAACGCTTAATCCCTATGGACGGAAAATATTTGACACTGGTGGTTCGAGCTCAGGAAGTGGTGCTGCGGTAGCCGCCAATTATGCGGCAGCAGCAGTGGGAACTGAAACTTCAGGTTCTATTCTTTCTCCTTCGTGGCAAAATTCAATTATTGGTCTAAAACCAACTACTGGTTTATTGAGCCGAACGGGTATTATTCCAATCTCAAGTACATTAGACACGCCTGGGCCAATGACAAAAAATGTTACTGATAGTGGAATCCTTCTTTCGGCTATGAGTGGAGAAGACAATAATGATCCTGCAACCAAGAACAATCCAAAAAACATAAAGTACCTCGATGATCTAAAGTCGGGAACGCTGCAAGGATTGCGATTTGGTGCCATTAAAAACTTTTTAGGAGATTCAATTTATAAGCAGAGTATCAATACCATAATTAAGTTAGGTGGTATAGTCGTTGAATATGATCCAGAACCAATGAACTTCGACGGTTTTGGCACCATACTTAGTGCCGACATGAAAGTTGATCTTCCTAATTATTTGAATAAATATGCATCAAATGAACTTACTATCCGCTCTATTGCTGACATTATAGCGTACAATAAAAATGATTCGATACTAAAAATTCCCTACGGACAAGGACGTTTTGAACAAATGCTAGCCGAAAACACTACTGAAGCAGAATTACTGCAAATAAAGGCCAAAATCAAAAAAGAAGGAGTCAATTTTTTTGAAAAACCGATGGTAAAATACCAACTCGACGCTATCTTATCCATAAACAATAATAACGCCGGTCATGCCGCTGCGGCCAACTACCCTTGCCTTACTATTCCTATGGGCTACAAAACAACGGGAGAGCCATGGGGTCTTACATTTATAGCCAGACCGTATCATGAAGACAGCCTTTTAAAAATGGGATTTGCCTTTGAAAAAGCAACAAAAATTCGAAAATTACCGCAAGACTATAAATAGTTTTAAAAGATTAAAATTAAAAATACCCGCATCTATTAAATCACTTGTACGTTGGTTACAACTTTAATTTAAAGCAAGAAGATGCAAAGCAAAATTGATATTGAAAACCTAATACAGAATCCTGAAATTTCAATGAGATTACTTGAAAACATATAAAAAGTTAATCATCGAATAAATCACCCGAACAAGCCTCAATAGCTATCGGTAGAACCTTTTTAAAAAAGACTTTACAGCAATGTAAGGTCTTTTTTGTTTTAAATTCACAATGAAAGTAAGACCTCACCTAGTTCAAAGATAGAAATAGGAAAATTTGTTGATAACCATTTTAACTTGGTTACAAATCTGTGCTTCCATGCAACGCCGTTTAACAACTACAATTACTACTAAATTAATTCTTATATTTGATAAATAACTAGGTATGTGTTTTTCCAATATGCAGTGTTTAAAACTAAAAATGGCAAATCCTTATTGAAGTTTAAAATTTAATAACCACTAACCAATCTATTAAAACCTATGAACCAAACTTATTTTAAAAGAATTAACTTTAGTATCGTTCTTGTCTTTTTTATAACACTTTCCACTAGCTTAGGCTATGCTCAAAAAAAGAATGTAAAAAACAAAACAACTTCAAATTTTGTCTCAGATAGCGTATTTAATGCGCTTAAATGGAGAAATATCGGACCTTTTCGATCGGGAAGATCACTTGCGGTAGCAGGACATGCCAACCACCCTTTGACGTATTATTTTGGTGCAACAGGAGGTGGCGTTTGGAAAACAATTGATGGAGGAAATGAGTGGTTTCCTATTTCTGATAGTATTTTTAAATCATCTGCTGTAGGTGCAATTACAGTTGCCCCATCTGATGCAAATGTGGTATATGTAGGAATGGGCGAAGCAGATATGAGATCCAATATCTCTTTTGGTGACGGAATGTATAAATCTGTAAACGGCGGAAAAACTTGGTCAAAATCTGGCCTCGATAAAGCGGATGCAATCGCTAATATTGAAGTACACCCTTCTGATGCTAACATCGTTTTTGTTGCAGCAATGGGAAATCCTTTTAAATCTAATCCGGAACGCGGTGTTTACCGATCAAAAGATGGTGGAAAAACATGGCAATTAGTTCTTTCTAAAGATGAAAAAACGGGCGCCATGTGTGTTCGTATCGATCCTACCAATCCTAGAATTGTTTACGCAACGCTTTGGGAAGGGTATCGTAACGGTCATTCTATGTCATCAGGAGGAAAAGGATCTGGAATGTACAAATCTATTGATGGCGGTGATACTTGGAAATCGCTTAACGAAAAACCAGGAATGCCAATTGGAATCCTCGGAAAAATGGGAATCGCTGTGTCTCCAATAAATTCGAATCGCTTGTATGCTTTGATCGAAAACACAAAAGGCGGACTGTATCGATCTGACGATGCAGGCGAGCACTGGGAATTGATTAATGAAGATAAAAATCTTTGGCAAAGACCATGGTATTACATGAATTTACAAACCGATCCTAAAAACGAAAATGGATTAATTGTATTAAATGTAGATGCTTGGAAAACTAGCGATGGCGGTAAAAGCTTTAAAAAAATAAATGTCCGACACGGAGATACGCATGATGTATGGATTAATCCTTTAAACCCAGATAACTTTATAATTGGCGATGATGGTGGTGGAGAAGTAACCTTCAACGGTGGAGAAACCTTCACGGAATTAGACACACCAACCGCTCAATTTTATCATGTATCAGTAGACAATGAATTTCCGTATAATATCTATGGAGCTCAGCAGGACAATTCTTCCATTCGGATTGCTTCTAGAACTAGTGGCAATAGTATAGGTCCTGAATCTTGGTACGCCGTTGCGGGTGGCGAAGCAGGATACATCGAGGCAGATCCAACGAATGCTGACATTACATACGGTGGCGAGTACGACGGTCAATTGAGTTCTTACAACAAAAAAACAGGCCAAGGAAAAGATATCTCTCCGTATCCAGAATCGAATATTGGGGCTCCTTCTAGTGCTAAAAAATACCGTTTTCAATGGACGTACCCAATTGTTTTTTCGCCTCACAACCCAAAAAGAATGTATGTTACCTCTCAGGTAGTACACGTGACGGAAGATCAAGGTCATTCATTTGAAATTATAAGTCCTGATTTATCCCGAAATGATCCAAAAACTACAGGAGAAACGGGCGGACCAATAACTAAGGATCAAACAGGAGCGGAAGTATACGCTACCATATTCACCCTCTCAGAATCACCGCTAGAAAAAGGGGTAATTTGGACCGGATCTGATGACGGTTTAGTACATATCACTAAAAACAATGGGGCAAAATGGGAGAATATCTCATTACCAACAACAGTATTACCTGACTTTTCTTTGATTAGTATGATTCACACTTCAGAACACGAAAAAGGAAAAGCATATTTAACAGCCAATAAATACATGTACGGCGATCGTACACCGTATATGTTCAAAACGGTTGATTATGGAAAAAGTTGGACTAAAATAACCAATGGAATTCCATCTGATGAATATTGCAGAGTATTGCGTGAAGATCCTAACAAACCCGGATTACTGTTTGCTGGAACTGAGCGAGGCGTTTATGTTTCTTTCAACGATGGAGATTCTTGGCAAAAACTAAACTTGAATTTACCGGTTACTCCTATTAGAGATTTACAAATTCAAAAAAGAGAAAAGGATTTAATCGTTGCAACCCACGGCCGATCTTTTTGGGTATTAGATGATATTACACCGCTTTATGAAATAAAAGACAAAACAGTAAAAGGAGACAAACACCTTTTCAAACCGCGTCCTGCTTATAGAATGCAAGGCGGACAAAGCGATGACATGAGTTCAGGAACTAATGCCCCAAATGGAGTAATTGTACGTTACTTTTTCAAAAAGAAACCTTCAACTGAGATAAAATTACAGTTTCTAACACTCAAAGGAGATACGATAAATACCTACTCTTCAACCAAAGACATGAAGGGTGAACCCATGAAAATTTCCAAGGAATTTTATCAAGATCCAAAAAAAGAGCAAGCGGGTTTCATCACCGCAAAAGCAGGTATGAATTCATTTGTATGGAACATGCGCTATCCAAATGCAACTGCAGTTGACGGAACTAATGTAATGTGGGCAGGATCTGGTACTGGCGCAAAAGTAGTACCGGGATCTTATATTGTTCGGTTAATTGAAGACAAAACCATTATTGCAGAGGCAGCTGTTGAAATCAAACTTGATCCTCGAATGACCACGAGTGATGCTGATTTAAAAGAGCAATTTGACTTGCACCAAAAAGTAAATAAAAAAGTCAATGAAGCTCATCTCGCGATTAACCAATTGCGAAAAATACGCACGCAAATTAATGGATACATAGCAACTGTAAAAGATACTGTGGCAGTCAATCAAATGAAAAAAATGACGAAATCGACTCTGGAAAACTTGGATAAAATTGAGTCATCATTAATGCAGCCAAAAGCTAAAGCACCACAAGATGTGTTAGCTTTCCCAATTCAATTGAACGATAAAATGGCTGGATTAGGATCCAATATTTCGTCATCGGAATCAAAACCAACCCGAAATGCTTATGTTGTTTATGAAGATTTAGCTGTAAAAATAGATGCCGAACTCCAGAAAATAAAAGATATCGTGGATAACGATGTCAAGAAATTTAATGCTTTTGTAATGAAACAGCAAATTCCTGCCATTATTTTAGATAAGGAAATAAAATAATTAGATCGTATCAATCTTGTCAAATGGAGCGCAGTCGAGATTTAACTGCTAATCTGTCCCGAGGGGCGAGCCCAAGAGAGGAGCTTTTTAAAAAGACTTTACAGCAATGTAAGGTCTTTTTTGTTTTAAGGCTTTAGTGAAAGCCGGGCTTCATGATGATTAATGAGAAAAACTATCTTGTTTTGCAAAAACCGTTCTGTTTCAAAAACAGCAGTCCTTCTCCTTTAAAATTTGAGATAAATAGTGATCCTATTCTATTTTTAATTTAGATATTTACATTTAAAATTAATCAGATGATACGAAGACAGTTTATTGGTTCGGCAGCTTTAGTAGGTATTGCAGGTGCTTTTGGATTCACAAAACACTCCAATGAAAAAAATTTAATACACCATGTGTTTTTTTGGTTAAAGAACCCCCAATCGGAAGAAGATAAACAGCAATTGATTTCCGGCTTGAAAACTTTAGCAGCAATTCCAACGGTTCGCCAATTTCATTTGGGTATATTAGCTTCTACGGAAAAACGGGAAGTAGTAGACACTTCTTGGGACGTTTCAGAGCTGTTGTTTTTTGATGATGAAGCGGGTCAAAAAATATATCAGGACCACCCTATTCATCAGGATTTTGTAAAAAACTGTTCCCATCTTTGGGAGAAAGTTTTGGTTTATGATGCAATAGACTTATAGGCCTTGAATCTTGAGATATTAGATCAAATACTTTTACCATAATTAAGAGATTCTAAACAAAAATTAATGAATTCTTATTTTTTTCAGCCATTACAATTTTCTACTTTACCATTTTTGCAATAATCTTTTTTGCTTGATTTGAATTACCCCAGCTTGCGATTTCGTGCAAAACAGGCATTAAGCTTTTCACTTTAGCAAATGAAAATGTAATTCCAGATTTAGATATTGGAAATTATTTGAATAACATTCGTCGGGAAAAATTATTTATTGTTGAGCAAAAACTTGTTGATGGCAAAATTTTTGAAATAGAAAGATCATATTATTTAGCAGAAGTAGAAATTGGAAATAAAGTATCTATAAACAATGAGGTTATTAAAGACGGCTCATATCAAATAAGCAACGAAAAAAAAATATATGAAGTCAAAAACAATACAATAATACAAATTTTTACAGTTAACATTTACAAAACTTCTTCTGAAACAGAAATTACAGTACATCAAAAAAATTACTGGGAGATATCAAAAGGTGATAGCGTTTTTATAAACTCTGAAATTACAGAAAGTCAATCTATAAAACTTACGAAAGGGACAGTTTTATTAGTTCATGATGGTAAAATTAACCAAATTAAATGGAAAACAATTTTTCATAATTTACTGTATTTATTTCTGCATTAAATTCTTACTAAGCTTCAGAGTAAATTGGGCATTTAATCGCAATAATACTTATGTCATGGGGTGATTATGTTTTTAAAGTTTCAATATAAAAACATGGGACAAATATTAAATGCCAACTGTAGAATTTGCAATTTTGAAACTGATTTTAAATATGGTGGCGGTCAGTTTAATTACCATGAAAACCGCCCTGTTTCTGCTATAAATAAAGAAACTGGACAATTTGAAACCGTGAACTATTATTTCACTTCCTTAATTGCACTGCTCTCTATCCAGCCTTCGGTTCCATCCGTTAGTTGCACTTTTTTCCATTTTTCGATGACTTCCTTCACATAAACTTTAGTTCCTTCATGCAGCACAAAAATAGATTTACCACCATTTCTGGGTTCGCTTTTCACATTCACCATTTCGGCAAAAACAATGGCTGGTTTTTCGGTATCAAAATGACTTTTCTCAATAATAGCTGCGACCAGCGTCATTAGTAAAAGAAAAACAGCCAGAAACATTCCAAAAAAGAAAATCCGTTTAGGAAGTGTTCTTTGTAAAAAATAGTACCCGATAAAAAACAACAAAAAAGCGGCAGCCAATCCTACAGAAACCCATCCCCAGGTATTATAATGATAAATTCCCGTGAAATCACGAACTAATTTTGCAAAACCTACTTTTGGGATTACTTTAATTTCATCAATTGTTCTTTTTTGAGCGAATTTCAGGTTGTTAATACTTCCTTGATCGTTTGGATTGAGCACTAATGCTTTTTCATAATTGTAGATCGAAGGCGCAACCTGATTCAATTTATAATAGGCATTTCCTAAATTAAAATACAATTCCGAAGAGTACTGCTGGGCTTTCAAAACACTTTCATAGGCAGCCACGGCTTCAGTGTACTTTGCCTTTTCATAATACGCATTCCCTTTTTCAAAGCCGTTTTGGGCAAAGAAAAACTGAGTTGAAAGTAAAAGTATGTATAGTATATTTTTCATCATTATCTTTTTTTGCAACGAGGGCACAAAGGCTCAAAGTGTATTTACTCAAAAATTAATTTTAGTACTTTTATTAAGCAATCTGTTTTTCCAACGCAGCGATGATATAAACTGCTTTATCAAAATCCTGTTGTATTGTAACACTGGATGAAGGTGCATAACGAGCCACTTCACAATTTTCAGTAAGCGCAATAAAATCGTTTACAGCTTCTGGTTTTGCATTTCGGGACAACAATAATTCCTGAATATTATTCTTGCTCATTTCAGAGGTTTCAATGTGTAATTTTGCCTTCAGGAAATTATGCATCGCTTTCTCCAGTGCAATGTAAAACAGTTCTTTGTTATTGATTTGTTTCTTGGCCACTGATAAATATTTCTTGGCCAGTCTATTATTCATTCGGATTCTGTTTCCGGAAATATCGCCATCCATAGCTTCCTTTTTCTTTTTGAATAACACAATTATTGGAACCAATAAAAAAGGCAGTACTAACAATCCAATAAACAAATTCGATCCATAGAAATCCTCTTTATCAATGGTAACCAGATTGGTTTTTGACTTGATCGTTTTAAATTCTTCAACCGCTGCAATTTTATTTTTATTTCCAGCTGTAGCAGAAGAATCTGCCGGAGAAGGGCCATCAAGAATATGGATCATAATCTCTGGAGAACGGAGTGTTTTATACGTACGGGAATCCAAATCAAAATAAGAAAACAGCATTGGTTTTACCGGATAATTTCCTCTGTATTGCGGAATTATAGTATAACTGTCTGACATTTTTCCGCTCATACCGGAAAGTGGTGTACTGATGTCTTCGCTGTGAACGGCATCATACATTTCCAGCGCATTTGGCACAACTGGTTTTGGCAAACTGAACAATTTTAGATTCCCTTTTCCGGTTACGCTGACAACAAGATCCAGACTTTCTCCGTTTTTTAAATCGGTTTTAGACGGTGTGACTTTGAAGTCGAAACTTCCAACCGCTCCGGTAAAATTTTCTGGTTTTCCAGACTCGGGTAGTGGTTTAACGGTAATGGTTTTGGCTCCGGCCGAAACTCTTTGGGTCGTTTCCGTTAGTACCATTCGACCAAACATATCCCTTTGGTTCGTTGGTAACTGCACATCAACTGCTAATGATAGGGGCTCGATCTTAAGTTTTCCTGATTTTTGCGGATATAGCACTACTTTTTTTAGCACGATATAGCGATAATTTTGGCCTTTAAACATCCCCTCTTCGGCAGCAAGCTGTTTTATTTCAATATTTTGACTCCAAAAATCATTGTATTTTGGCTTGGTCAGTTCTCCTAAATTTGAGATGCCAATATTTGCAAAATACAATTTGTACACGACCGTAATGGGTTCGTTGATGTACGGATTTGTTTTAGACACATCGGCAACAAGATATAAGTTTTCATCCGCAGACACTTGTGAATCGTTTGGATCTCTGGGTTGTTGCGTAGCCTCAGTAACATTGATTTTTACTGGTGCTGTCTTATAAATTTGACCATTAAACTCTATGGCTGCCTGCTTGATAACCAAGGTTCCTTTTTGATTTGGCAAAAGAATATATGAATAGACTTTCTCAAAAGAACTTCTCCCGTTTACCCAGGACTGACTTACTTGCTGGCTGGGCCCGGCAACAATTCTAAATCCTTCAAATGAAGGCTTCACAAAATTATCCCCATCTACATTCATCATAAAATCAATACGCAACCTCTCATTTAAGCCCAACGTACTTTTGCTGACTTTGGCCTCAAACTGAACCTGAGCATTAAGGGAGCTGCACACCAATAAAACGATTGCTGCTATATATTTTTTCATTTTCAAACTGTCTAATTGATGTAAGTCCAAATTACTTGACAAGTATATTATTTATAAAAATTGGGCTTCGTTATACCTTTATCAATAAAATGTTGCTTATTCATTTCAAAATGCATTTCCGTCATAAAATTTAAATATTCTCTTAAATTTTCAAGCTTATACTCATCCCTTCTAAAATCAATATTCACACTATCTTCTAAACTTTTTGGTATTGCTTGACCAATGTTATTATATTCCAATTGAGTCGCATACAACTGTTTTTTTCCAATATTTAATTGCACTCTATCATATAAATAGGCGTAATTTTGTGGGTTTGCATTATTATTTCTAACCTCAATTTTCATTTTTTTTAATACCTTTTTTTGAAAATTGGGATATTTGTCGGAATGCTGTGTAAGTAACCAAAAATCTTTTGCTCCTTCTTTCCCAACTTTATCAAAACCTAAAAAACCGACCCTATTAAATATTTTTTCAATTCTTATTTTGTGATTTGTATAAACACTATCTTTAAAAAGCAACCACTTTTCTTTAGATAATTGTTCATATTGTTTTGGCGGTGAGGCATTATTTGCAGCTATTTGATCTGTTTTCACCATTTTTTCGAGATCAATTTCTAAATTATTTTTTTCTTCTTCATTTAAATTTATAGCGTTACAACTAATGAAGAATACAAGAATTATTAAAATTGAATATCTCATTTTCGATTTGATTATATCTTCAAAATTTATCGTTATCTTAGTAAAATCTACCAATCCTTCTCCGTTTTAACTGGTTTTCCTTTTACTTTCTGGGCATTCACCTTATCCTGAACCTTCTTTTCTTCTCTATTTACAGCATCTAGTAAATTTTCCAGACGCTGCTTGGAGATACCTCCAGGTGCTGGTTTTGGCTCCCCATTTTCATTGGGTTTTGGCTCATTTTTATCTTTGTCCTGATCACCTTTATCGTCTTTTTTATCTTCCTCTTTTTTGTCTTTCTTATCGTCCTTTTTATCGTCTTTCTTGTCTTTATCTTTATCTTTCTTGTCGTCTTTTTTCTTGTCATCCTTTGGCGGATTGTCTTTCAGCATTTTTTTGGCCAAAGCAAAATTATAACGGGTTTCCTCATCGGTTGGGTCATTTCGCAAGGCGTTTTTATACGCTTCTACCGCCTGAGTATAATCCTTTTCATTCATGAATACGTTTCCCAAATTATGCAGGGCTCTGTGTTTTTGAGGTCTCGTTTTTGAATTTTTAAATGCTTTGGCGTACGCAAATTTGGCTTCTCCAGACTGCTTTTGCTTGTAAATACTATTTCCAAGATTGAAGGACGCAGCGGTACTATTAGGGAATTTTGAATCCGAAATTCTGTAATTAGCCTCTGCCTCTGCGAATTTGTTTTCCGCATATTCTGCATTTGCTTTAGGCAAAATTCGGTCTTTTTGTTGTGCGTACAAACCGGCCGTTCCGCAGAAAGCAATCATTAAAAAAGCAATTATGATAATTTTAAATCTTTTCATTTATTGTATCTATAAATCCAGAAGGTTAAGAACCTTTAGGAAATAATTATTTATTTTCGTTAAATAAATTCAATTTCTTAACCCAGCTTGTTTTTCTCTCCAACAGAAAGACATCCACAAATAACAGCAAGAAGGCAAAGCCCAAAAACCATTGAAATTGCGATTGAAAATCCGCCATTTCCGTCGCTTCAAATTCGGTTTTTTGAATATTATTCAATGCATTTTTCACATATTCAAGCACTTCTTTGGTATTATTTCCGTTTACATAACCCCCTTTTGTGGCTTTAGCAATCGCTGTCAGACTTTCTGGAACCAACTTCGTTATAACCACTTGGTTGTTATTGTCTTTCTTGAAACCTTCAATAATTCCATTTCTTTTCAATGGGATTGTACCTCCTTTTTCAGTTCCAACACCAATTGTAATAATTTTAATTCCCAACTTATTGGCTTCTTCAGCCGCTTCTTCAGCACCTTCATTATGGTCTTCACCATCCGAAATCATGATCAATAACTTACTCGTTTTTTTATCATCAAAATAGGTTGACGATAATTTGATTGCCTCGTTGAACGATGTTCCTACGGAGGAAACCATATCAGTATTCATGCTTTGCAAAAACATTTTTGCAACGCTGTAATCCGTAGTGATGGGCAATACCGGAAAAGCACTTCCGGCATACGCCACAATACCTATCCTATCGCTTCCTAACTGGTTGATGATTTGTGAGACAATTTGCTTGCTTTTGTCCAATCGATTGGGCGCAACATCTTCGGCCAGCATACTTTTAGAAACATCCATTGCAAAAACAATGTCAATCCCTTCCCGTTTTACGGTTTCCATCTTGGTGCCAATCTTTGGGTTTACCAAAGCAAAAATCAGCCCAAGAAAAGCTAAAATCAGCACGACTATTTTTAATACTGGCTTAAAAACGGAACTTTCCGGACTTAATTTTTTTACCATTTCTAAATCTCCAAACTCGCGCTGTTTCTTTCTTTTCCAATATAAATTGGCCAGAAAAACCAACACTAAAAGAGGCAGTATAAAAAGAAGGTATAAATATTTTTTTTCGTCTAATTCCATTTTTAATTTTAGATTTATGAATTTTGATCTTAGATTTTTACCCTAAATCAAAATTCTAAACTTGGTCATTCTAATTCCAATATTCCAGTTCGTGCTCCCTTCCCTTCGGGGAGGCTGGGGTGGGGGTTTTATATAAAGCTTTTAAAAACTGTATTCCTTAGTCCTACTTCCAGCAACAACAAAAAACCGGCAAACCATATAAAAGGCCTGAATTTTTCATCGTAATCATAGAATTTTAGTTCTTCTATTTCTGTAGTTTCCAGTTTATTGATGGAGGCATAAATTTCGGCCAGCTTGCTATTGCTGGTGGCTCTAAAATATTTTCCGTCCGTTTTTCTGGCAATACTTTTCATTAATTGTTCGTCGATTTCCACTTTCATCATTTGGAATAAAAACGTTCCATTAGGTGCTATTTTATAGGGAAACATGGCCATTCCGTTAGTTCCAATTCCTACTGTGTATATTTTTATTCCATATTGCTTGGCGATGTCTGAGGCTGTTTCCGGCTCAATGAATCCAGCATTATTCACACCATCTGTCAAAAGAATAATGACTTTACTTTTGGCTTTACTGTCTTTTAATCGGTTTACGGCAGTGGCTAATCCCATCCCGATTCCGGTTCCGTCCTGCAAAACAGTATCGTATTTTATACTGCTAATCGCATTCAGGATTACTGCTTTATCGCTGGTCACCGGTGTTTTTGTGTACGCTTCCGAGGCATACACCACTAATCCTATTCTGTCATTTGGTCGTTCTTCAACAAAATCAGCTGCGACTCTTTTCAATGCTTCCATTCGGTTTGGTTTCAAATCTTTGGCCAGCATACTTCCAGAAACATCTATTGCCATAACAATATCAATTCCTTTAGTTGTTTTTGTTCTACTGCTTACATCCACCGTTCTTGGCCTGGCCATGGCAACAATTAAAGAACACAATGCCAAAACCCGGAATACATTCAACAGTGGCTTTAACTTTGTCAAATACGACTCTGCGCCTTTAAATCCTGCTATAGAACTAATTTTTAATGTTGCGATCTGTTCGTTTTTTGTCCAAAGCAACCAGGCAATCACAACTGGAATCAGTAGAAACAGCCAAAAAAATTCTGGGTTCAAAAAAGTTATTTTATCCATTATTTACTTGCTTGTTTTAATTCGACCGAGTTCAAAACTCGTTCTGAGATTTCATTGCCATAGGTATCTCCTTCTTCATGAAAAAGTAAAATTTGTTGTAATCCACCTTCCTGACTGAACAATACTGCTTCATAGTACATTTTTACACCTGTCGTATCACCGCCATCAACTTGGGAAAAAGTGCCGTAGGCTTTAATCCCTTTGACCCCTTCTTTGGTTTCAAATTCTTCTTGTTTAACAATCATATTTTGAGCTCCTTGGGATTCTAATGATTGCAATATCCCGTCCATCGATTTAGCCAAATCAATTTGCGTTTCTGCTTTGAATTTTAACGTAGAAACCATCACATAAAAACGATCTAAAACACTACCATACACAAACGATTGCATCTCTTTAATCAATGCCATTCCATTTTTAGGAAGCGTTTTAGTCAGATCTATTCTCTTGAGTACTTTTGGTGTTTCTATGATAATTCCTGGATTTCCATATTCACTTTTTACCCATTCGCCTTCTAATAATTCTTTTGTAGGATGACCAATGATATTGTCTTTCACATAACTAAACCCTTTGGTAACAATAAAAAAAGTGGTGGTCGCTGCCAATAAAAAAAGTACAATAGCGCTGGCCGTAAGAATCCGTTTATTTCTTTGTTTGCGCAACTGAATTTGAATTTGTTTTTGTCTTTGTGCTTCATTCAACAGTATCTCTTCTGCTTCTGGAACTTCCAGCGGAATGGAGCTGTCCAGGGTTAAAATTGCTTTTTGAATTTTATTTCGGTCTTCGGTTATTTCAAAATCCAATGGTTTCGATTTGGCAAATTTCACTAAATCGGCTTGTTTCAAAACACGCTCCAGATTATCGATAATTTCCTTCGAAAGCGTCATTTTCTTTTTGACAGAAGCCGCTCTAAGTCCAAGAATCAGCTCTGATGTAGTACTTTCCATAGCTGGAATTTCTATGGCTTCTTCAATATAATTTCGGGCAATATCAGTCAATTCACTGTAATAGGCCTTGACTTCTCCTTTTTGCCAAAGTTCTTTTTTCTCCAAAGAATCCAGCAAACTAGTCGCTCTTTCTATAGGCGTTTTATAAATTTCTTTGTGTAGTTTTTTCTCTTGTCGTTTTTTAATAAACCAATAAATACACGCTCCTATACCACCAATCAAAGCAACAATCAGCAGGTATTTCCACCAATCCCCAATTGAATTATCCGCAGGAGCAATGTCCTTGATGTCGTACATTTTTTGTTTCAAAGTATCCACTTGAACATTCGCTACCTCAACCAAAAGCGAATCCGTAAAAAACGGTTTGCTGTTGATAAAAATCTTGATACTTGGAACCACATATCTGCCAGAATCAAATTGGGTCAACCCGTATTTCTTGATTAATTCATAACGGCCGTCCATTTTGACCGTATCAATAGGATACGACTGAATCACCTCTAAAGCGCCAAGGTTTTTTAAGTTTGGAAAAATGACCTTAGACGAAGTGTCAACAGTAGTTTTTATGGATAATTTAAATTCGGCACCAATTTTATTTTTAATTGTATCAATACTTGTGACTACTTGCTTTTGTTGTGCAAAAACAGCCGTAGAAAGCAGCAATAGTAGGTATAATTGTTTTTTCATCTTTTATTATTGAACCCTTATCTCGATTTAAAATAACTCAGCAATTTAGTCACATAACTTTCATCAACTCTTGTGTTTACCACACCTGAACCTGATTTACTGAATGTTTCTTTAAAATAGGTTACTTTATTATGGTACTGTTTTTCATAATTCATTCGCACTGCTTTCGAGCTGGTATTTATCAATTCAATTGCTCCGGTTTCGGCATCAAGCATAGAAACCATCCCTAAATTCGGCATTTTTTCTTCCCGAATGTCGTACACGCGAATCCCAGTTATATCGTGTTTTTTAGAGGCTATTTTTAATGTATGTTCATACTCTTCCGACATGAAATCAGAAATTACAAACACAATAGCTTTCTTTTTCTGGGTTCCCGATAAAAATTTTAAGGCTTGGGCAAGATCTGTTTTACGGCTTTTGGGCTGAAATTCGATCAATTCCCTGATGATGCGCAATACATGCGATCTTCCCTTTTTTGGCGGAATATACAATTCGATTGCGTCAGAAAACAAAATTAAACCTATTTTATCATTGTTTTGTGTGGCTGAAAAAGCCATTGTTGCCGCAATCTCCGTAACAATATCTTTCTTGAATTGATTTTTCGAACCAAAACTTTCTGATCCTGATATATCCACCATCAACATCATGGTCAATTCCCGTTCTTCCTCAAACACTTTTACGTGCGCTTCATTATATCGCGCCGTAACATTCCAATCAATAGCACGAATATCATCTCCAAACTGGTATTGACGCACCTCGCTGAACGTCATTCCGCGCCCTTTAAAAGATGTGTGGTATTCCCCCGAAAAGATGTGATCGCTCAATCTTCGGGTTTTGATTTCTATTTTTCGTACTTTTTTTAAGAGATCTTTTGTATCCATTTCTTTGGTAATTAGTGAGAAGTGAGTGGTGAGTAGCAACCAAAAAAGGCTAATTACTATTCACTTTTTACTATTCACTTTTATGGTACTTCTATTTCGTTTACAATTTTGTTAATAATATCAACCGAAGTAATGTTTTCGGCTTCTGCTTCGTAGGTAACACCAATTCTGTGACGCAATACATCATGCACTACCGCCCGAACATCTTCTGGAATTACATAACCGCGACGTTTGATAAAAGCGTAACATTTTGCAGCATTTGCTAAATTGATGCTTCCTCGAGGAGATGCTCCAAAACTGATTAACGGTTTCAAATCAGCCAATTTGTATTTCTCCGGGTACCGTGTGGCAAAAACGATATCCAGAATGTATTTCTCTATTTTTTCATCCATGTATACTTCCCGAACGGCTTCCTGTGCGCGCAAGATTTGCTCTACTGAAACTACTGGATTAACTTTTTCATAACTCCCTTTCAGGTTCTGGCGAACAATCAAACGTTCGTCTTCCATTTTTGGGTAATCAATAACCGTTTTCAACATAAAACGATCCACCTGGGCTTCAGGCAATTGGTACGTTCCTTCTTGTTCAATAGGATTTTGAGTAGCCAAAACCAAGAATGGACGGTCTAGTTTGAAAGTAGTGTCTCCAATAGTTACTTGCTTTTCCTGCATGGCTTCCAGTAAGGCGGATTGTACTTTGGCAGGTGCACGATTTATCTCATCCGCAAGGACGAAATTAGCAAAAATTGGTCCTTTTTTTATCGAAAACTCATTTTGCTTAATATTGTAAATCATTGTTCCCACAACATCCGCAGGCAATAAATCCGGCGTAAATTGTATTCTGCTGAAAGAACCATGTACGGCTTGTGAAAGCGTATTGATCGCTAATGTTTTTGCTAATCCGGGAACTCCTTCTAATAAAATATGACCCTGACCCAAAAGTCCAATCAACAAACGCTCCACCATGTGCTTTTGACCTACAATAACCTTGTTCATTTCCATTGTGAGAAGGTCTATAAAAGCACTCTCTCTTTCAATTTTTTCATTGATTGCTCTGATGTCTAAAGCCGCTGTATTTTCTTCCATTTTATTATTTTTAAAACCTTGAATTTAATGCCGTCGTTTTGAAGGTGCAAATTGAATTTTTTTTTAGAAGTAAGATGTTAAAAAATGGTTAAAACTTCGACAAAAGACTTAATTTTAAGGCCGAATTATGATACAATTTTTATATTTTTAAGAACTTTGGAAAATATATTTCGAATTTGAAGATTTACGCATTTTAATAAAAAATAAAAAACATGAATAAAACTAAATTATCACCCATTGTAGCAGGCGTCATGAACTGGGGGATTTGGGATAAAAATCTCAATACCAAAGAAATGGAAAACATGATTAATGTGTGTTTAGAAAATAAAATCACCACTTTTGACCATGCTGATATCTACGGGGATTACACCACCGAGTCTGATTTTGGAAAAGCATTTGCAGCCAGCAGTATTGACCGGGAAAAAATGCAATTGATATCCAAATGCGGAATCCAAATGGTGACCGAAAACCGGAACAATACGATCAAACATTATGAATATTCAAAAGAGTACATCATCTGGTCCGTTGAAAACTCCTTAAAAAACCTGCATACCGATTATTTAGACGTGCTTTTACTACACAGACCCAGTCCTTTGATGCAGCCGGATGAAATTGCCGAAGCCGTTTTGAAGCTAAAATCAGAAGGGAAGATCATCGATTTTGGAGTTTCTAATTTCACTTCTACACAAACCGAATTAATTGGTCAAAAAACAGAAGTCTTGTACAATCAAGTCCAATTTTCGGCCACTAATTTCGAACCTATGGTGGATGGAAGTTTTGATTATATGCAGGCCAATAACATTCGGCCTATGTCTTGGAATCCACTTGGATCTGTTTTCAGAAAAGATATTCCGCAAACCCATCGCTTAAAAAAATTATTGGCGACCTTAGTTTCAAAATACCATTTAGGCTCCGACTCGATTTTGCTGTCCTGGATTTTAAAACACCCTGCTCAAGTAATTCCTATTGCCGGAACGGTAAATGTAGCCCGAATCCAATCCTTGATGAAAGCCGTTGAATTAGAATTAGACAAAGAAGATTGGTTTGCTATTTGGGCAGCAAGTATGGGAACAAATGTAGCCTAGAATCCCTATTCAACTCAACAACTTTAGAATCAAAAAAGAAAAAAATTTCATGACTAAAACAGCCTTAGTGACCGGAGCCACCAGCGGAATTGGTAAAGCAACAGCACAAATATTAGCTAAAAATAACTATCAGATTATTCTTTGCGGACGCCGTGAGGACCGATTGACTGAACTCAAAAAGGAGCTTTCAGCATTTACCAAAGTGCATACGTTGTCTTTTGACGTTCGAGATAAAAAAGCGGTTTTCGAAAGCATCAATTCTATTCCGGAAGTCTTTGCTACAATTGATGTTTTGATTAATAATGCCGGAAATGCACATGGTTTAGACCCCATTCAAAAAGGAGATTTAGACGACTGGGATGCCATGATTGACATCAATGTAAAAGGACTTTTGTATGTCTCAAAAGCCATAATCCCACAAATGATCGAACGAAAATCAGGTCATATTATCAACATTGGGTCCATAGCCGGAAAAGAAGTATATCCAAACGGAAACGTCTATTGTGCTTCCAAACATGCTGTTGATGCCTTAAACCAAGCTATGCGAATGGACTTGAATCCTTATGGAATCCGGGTGGGAGCCATTCATCCCGGTGCCGTGGAAACAGAATTCAGTGAAGTGCGTTTCAAAGGCGATACAGACAGAGCCGCCAATGTATACAAAGGTTTTGAGCCATTACATCCTGAAGACATTGCTGACATTATTCACTTTGTAGTTTCCAGACCGTACCATGTAAATATTGCCGATTTGATGGTGTTGCCAACCGCACAAGCCGCTGCTACTATTTTAAAAAGGAATTGATTATCCCCATTATTTATTATAAAACACTACAATACATCGAGTTATCATTATATTTATAAAAGGGAATAAACAAAAAATGCAACAGGTAAAAATGCAACCGCTAATTCGCAGATTTTCTAATTAATTTTAAAATCTGCGAATTAGCGGTAGTTTATTAAAATATTCTGATAGAAAAGGATCAAAATAGGATCAACAAATATGTCTTTACAACACTGAAAAAAAAAATACATAATAAACAGTACCAATGATCAACAAACGCATTCTTATTAAAAACCTGCTTGCTCACAATGATGAAAGTAGTTTTTATGACAAAAAGCGCCAGTTAAATTTGCATACACGGGAAGGAAAAGCCAAGTTTCTCAAACACATTTGCGCGCTGTCCAATTCAAACCCTATGAATAACTCCTATATTGTAGTGGGGGTTGAAGACCAAGACAATACTATTGTGGGGGATGATTTTTTTGATGACAGTCGGATTCAGAATTTAGTGAATGCCTATCTGGAGAATCCACCCAAAATTCAATATGAAAATATACCTTTTCCAAATCTACCAAAGGACAAGGTTATCGGACTGGTAACAATCAAGCCAAAAAGCAACACCTCCTATTTCAAAAAAGGAATTCACACGATTCCTGCCAACAGTATTTTTATCCGAAGAGGCAGCAACACGACACCGGTTGAAGGCGAAATTGAAAAGAATTATCAGAATACGGAAACCGTAATTGGCATTGAAAACAACTCCCGAAACAGCATTGAATACACACTTGATGGCGTGATTGATTTTATGAATTTACGCCACAAAGACATGTCGCCAAAGTATAAAGTATTCAAGGAGTTATTTGTGATTTGCTGGGCAGGAATTGCAAAAAAATCCCGTGATAAAACGTATTTATCCCGCGTGGATATTGAATTGATCAACGAACAAATCAAGCTGTTTTATTCGGCTCAGGATGTGGTCGAAATCACTTTTGACGAAGATACTTTTACCATTATTGAGTATGTTCCTTTGGGTCTGAATGATAAAACGAGTTATTATCCTTTAGAAAAACAAACGATTCATTTTCACGACAATGGCTATTATAAAATTGAGAGAGAGATGCTTTTTCAACCACCGGAATTCAACAAGAAAATGCTGTTCCATATTTATAATGCCAATATTACTTTGCTGAACAAACTCCAAAAAGGACTTTCATTAAGCAAACGAGAAGAAAAAGATTTAGAGAATTTACCCTCAACATTTATGATTTGCTACCTCAACGGTTTTGAAGAAGCCAAACAAAAGCTAATAGATGCCAAAGTACTGTTGAAACCTTTCAACCACGTGTATTTATCGTTTAAGGAAGCGTTGCGAATTTTGAGAAAGATGAAATATGATGTGCAGTAATTTTTTGTTGATTTATTTATTTTTAAAATGTCCTGAAAAGTAAAATAAACCCCTAAAGTAGTGATATTTTAAGTTTTACTTTAAAATGAGATTTGAGGAATTTAGCCCTGTTATTTGCAATAAAAATCAGAATTTTTAAAAAAGAGCTCCTTTAACTTTAGTTAAAAAAATAAGTTAAAAAGTAGTACTTCACCACTCTTTTACTTAATTTTATACCTTGAAAGACAGCTCGTATTTCTTGCTGTTTTTAGACTAATAAATGAACAACCCGTACATGAGAACACTTGTTATAGGCGATATCCACGGTGGTTTGCGAGCATTGCACCAAATTATGGAAAGAGCCAATGTTACTAAAAACGACACCCTGATTTTTCTGGGAGATTACGTCGATGGCTGGAGTCAATCGCCTCAAGTACTAGATTTTATCATTGCTCTGAAAACCAAACAAAACTGCATCTGCATCCGTGGGAACCATGATGATTTATTGCTGGAATGGCTCGGCGAAAGCAAAGACAATCTGCTTTGGCACAAACATGGTGGAGAAGCAACTGTTTTAGCCTACGAAACGGTTGGCTTAGAAACCAAGAAAAAACACATTGAATTCCTGAAATCATTAGAAAATTTTCATCTGGACGAGCAACAACGGCTTTTTGTCCATGCCGGTTTTACGAATATGAATGGTGTTGACTTTGAATATTTTCCCGGGCTTTTCTATTGGGACAGAACCTTATGGGAAACGGCCTTGGCATTAGACACGACAATGAAAACCGACCATGCGTTTTACCCAAAACGCTTTACTTTATATAATGAAATCTATATTGGTCACACGCCTGTCACCCGAATAGGTGAAACGACTCCCGTTCAAAAGGCAAATGTTTGGAATGTAGATACCGGAGCAGCCTTCAAAGGACCATTGACTATTATGGATGTTGACACCAAGGAGTTTTGGCAAAGTGAACCTTTGAACCAATTGTATTTTGACGAAAAAGGAAGAAATTAGATGTCCTATTTTTTTAAACCTGTGTTTAAAAGTGATCTATTACTGCCACATTAACACTTGCACAAGCTTTAAAAAACAAAAAAAAATCGTCTAAGTCAAATATATTTGTCTGGGCACTTTGGATTTTATTATTGCTGTAGAAAAGGGTTTGTTTTTTTCGATGTGTATGACGGGTTAGATTACATCACAAAGATTATTGTGCGTGTTTTTTAATAAGTTTACAAGGAATTTGTAATACTAAAAAAGGCAATTTGAAATATTCAAATTGCCTTTTTTAGTTAATTCTATTTTGGGGTTACAAGTCAAATTTTATTCCTTGTGCCAATGGCAATTGGGTTCCGTAATTGATAGTATTAGTTTGTCTTCTCATGTAGGCTTTCCATGCATCAGAACCCGATTCACGTCCGCCGCCAGTTTCTTTTTCCCCTCCAAAAGCACCACCAATTTCAGCTCCTGAAGTACCAATATTTACGTTGGCAATTCCACAATCAGAACCCGATTGAGAAAGGAACAATTCCATTTCTCTCATGCTGTTTGTAAAAATAGAAGAAGAAAGTCCTTGTGGAACTCCGTTTTGCAACGCAATCGCTTCTTCAATCGTGCTGTATTTCATTACATATAAAATAGGAGCAAAAGTTTCTGTTTGCACAATGTTAAAATGGTTTTCAGCTTCAATGATACATGGTCTTACATAACAACCACTTTCATATCCTTCGCCTTCAACCAAACCACCTTCAACAATAATTTTTCCACCTTCTTTTTTAGCGCTTTCAATCGCATTCAAATATTCCTGAACAGCACCTTTATCGATCAGCGGTCCTACGTGATTATTCTCATCCAATGGATTTCCTATTTGCAATTGTCCGTACGCATTTTTCAACACGCTGATCGTTTTGTCATATACACTTTCGTGAATGATTAAACGTCTGGTTGAGGTACAACGCTGTCCTGCTGTTCCTACCGCTCCAAAAACCGCTCCGACTAATACCATACTGATATCCGCGTGTTCCGAAACGATAATAGCATTGTTCCCTCCTAATTCAAGGATAGTATTTCCAAAACGTTCGGCAACAGTTTTTGATACGTGACGACCTATTCTAGTTGATCCTGTAAAAGAAACCAGCGAAATTCTCTTATCATTATTGATTAAGTCTCCGGATTCATTTCCTGTTACTAAACAACTAACGCCTTCAGGAACGTTATTTCTTTTTAACACTGTTTTAATGATGTTCTGACAAGCAATTCCACATAAAGGTACTTTTGAACTTGGCTTCCAGATGGCAACATCACCGCAAACCCAAGCAATCATAGCGTTCCAACTCCAAACTGCTACCGGAAAGTTAAACGCTGAAATGATTCCAACCGTTCCTATTGGATGGTATTGCTCATACATCCGGTGCAAAGGTCTTTCAGAGTGCATGGTTAATCCGTACAATTGACGGGATAATCCCACCGCAAAATCACAGATATCAATCATTTCCTGTACTTCGCCATATCCTTCTTGAAGACTTTTTCCCATTTCATAAGAAACTAGTTTTCCTAAAGGCTCTTTGAATTTTCTTAATTCATCTCCCATCTGGCGAACGATATCCCCTCTTTTAGGAGCTGGAACCATACGCCATTCTAAAAATGCTTCCGAAGCTTTTTGCATTGCTTTTTCATAGTCTTCCTTAGAAGACGTTTTTACTTTTCCAATTAAAGTCCCATCTGCTGGTGAATAACTTTCGATGATTTTTCCATTGGCAAAATTAGCTGCTCCTGTTGATGTTCCTTCATTTACCTCCTCAATCCCTAATTGCTTTAGGGCGTCTTTGATTCCGAATTGATCTGCTATTGTTATCATTGTAACTTTTTTATTAAAAATTGTTATATTATTTACAAATATATTGATTTAACGTCAAATACTAAACATTGCTACTTTTATTTTGTTCTTTGGATCCAAAATCTGTTTTTTATAAAACAAACCCTTTTATAGATCTCAGAATTCTATCCAAATGATCTTCTTTTGAGGTTCCTTGTTATCGGTAGGCAAAATAAAATCGGATACACACTATAGTTTTAATCCCCTATAGTTGTAAATCTATTCTATTTTATCTTAAAAACAGAACAATTACTTATCTTAACTTTTATTTCCTGCGACGTTCCGTGAATATATTTGCAAGGGATAGTGGGAAATAGCTCCAAATAAAAATTGGATTGCTTATTTTTGTGCTCAATAAAATAGAATCATGATACAGAATCCAAAAAGATATACAATTACAGCGGCATTGCCTTATACGAACGGCCCAATTCACATTGGCCATTTGGCGGGTGTCTACGTACCTTCGGACATATATTCCAGATATTTAAGATTGCAGGGGAGAGACGTTTTGTTTGTTTGCGGAAGTGACGAGCACGGCGTGGCGATTTCGATGAAAGCTAAAAAAGAAGGTATTACACCACAGGAAGTAATCGATAAATATGACGGAATTATACGTAAATCATTCTCTGATTTTGGAATTTCATTTGATAATTATTCCAGAACTTCGGCTAAAATCCATCATGATACGGCTTCGGAATTTTTTAAAAAGCTGTATGATAAAGGTGATTTTATTGAGGAAGTGACCGAGCAATTGTATGATGCAAAAGCGGATCAATTTTTGGCAGACCGTTTTGTGGTGGGAACGTGTCCAAAATGTGGCAACGAAGAAGCCTACGGCGATCAATGCGAAAAATGTGGCTCTACGTTGAATGCTACGGATTTGATTAATCCAAAATCGACCATTACAGGCGAAACGCCAATTATGAAAGCAACGAAACACTGGTTTTTGCCTTTGGATCGTTATGAAGATTTCCTGAAAGAATGGATTCTTGTTGGACATAAAAACGACTGGAAACCGAATGTTTACGGACAAGTAAAATCATGGATTGACGGTGGTTTAGAGCCTCGTGCAGTAACTCGTGACTTGGACTGGGGAATTGACGTTCCTGTTGAAGGTGCCGAAGGAAAAAAATTATACGTGTGGTTTGATGCGCCTATTGGCTACATTTCTTCTACAAAAGAATGGGCTTTGCGCGAAGGAAAAGATTGGGAACCATACTGGAAAGATAAAGACACGAAACTAGTTCATTTTATAGGGAAAGACAATATTGTTTTCCATTGCATTATTTTCCCAGCGATGTTGAAAGCCGAAGGAAGCTATATTTTGCCGGACAATGTGCCTGCAAATGAGTTCTTAAATTTGGAAGGAAATAAATTATCGACTTCAAAAAACTGGGCGGTTTGGCTGCACGAATATTTGGAAGAATTCCCGAATCAGCAAGACGTGTTGCGTTATGCGTTGACCTCAAATGCACCGGAAACAAAAGACAATGATTTTACCTGGAAAGATTTTCAGGCGAGAAACAATAATGAATTGGTGGCGATTTACGGAAATTTCATTAATCGCGTGGTAGTTTTAACCAATAAATATTACAACGGAATTGTACCTACTCCAAATGAACTTTCGGAAGTGGACGAAGCTACTTTGACGGAATTGAAAGCGTATCCAGCGGTGATTTCAAGTTCTCTGGAGCGTTACAGATTCCGGGAAGCGTTGAGCGAGTTGATGAATGTGGCTCGTTTAGGAAATAAATATTTAGCCGACGAAGAACCCTGGAAAGTAATCAAAGACAATCCGGAGCGCGTGCAGACACAAATGTACGTTGCGTTGCAAATTGCGGCTGCGTTGAGTTCACTTTGCGAACCCTTCTTGCCGTTTACAGCTACAAAATTATCAAGAATTCTAAAAATAAAAAGTCCTTTGAATTGGAATACTGTTGCTCAAAACTCTGATTTGATTCCAGCTGGTCACCAAATTGGAGAAGCGGAATTATTGTTTGCCAAAATTGAAGACGAGGAAATACAGAAACAAATTGACAAATTAGAGGCGACTAAAACGGCTAACAAAGCAGAGAATAAAGTAGCCGAACCACAGAAAGAAACAATTCAATTTGAGGATTTTGCCAAAATGGATATCCGTACGGGAACAATCTTGGAAGCAGAAAAAATGCCAAAAGCGAACAAGCTTTTGATTTTGAAAATAGATACCGGAATTGACGTACGCACCATTGTTTCAGGAATTGCGGAGAGTTTTAAGCCCGAAGATATAATAGGGAAAAAAGTTACTGTTTTAGTGAATTTGGCTCCAAGAAACCTTCGTGGCGTAGAAAGTCAGGGCATGATATTGATGACCACTAATGCCGAAGGGAAACTGGTTTTTGTAAACCCGGATACCGATGGCGTTGCCAATGGAGAGACTATAAATTAAGAAAAAACAACCGCAAATTTGCTAATTAATATGTAATCTTAAATATATTAAGTAATAACCATGGTATAATGTCGTATTTTAAAATCAGGATGAAATTATGTAACAATCTGATTTTAAGCTGTTTTACTTAAAGTTAATTCTTTTGACTTTACGACTTTTAAACTTTCGACTTACTTAATTAGCGAATTCGCGGTAAATAAAAAAATATGAGCTTAAAAGTAATTGCCTTCGATGCCGATGATACCTTATGGATCAACGAAACCTATTTTGATGAAACGGAGAAAAAATTCTGCGGTTTGATGGAAGATTATTTATCGCATCAGGGAATTTCTAAAGAACTTTTCAAGGTCGAAATTGACAATCTGAAATTATACGGCTACGGAATCAAAGGCTATATTCTTTCGATGATTGAAGCCGCGATGAATATTTCGAATAATACCATTCCTATTGAAATAATCGAAAAAATTATTCAATATGGAAAAGAATTGCTGGAGAAACCTATCGTTTTATTGGATGGTGTTCAAGAAACTTTAGACGCATTGAACGGAAAATACAAATTGGTTGTAGCTACCAAAGGCGATTTATTAGACCAACGCCGAAAATTGCACAATTCTGGTTTGGGACATTATTTTCACCATATAGAAGTGATGTCAGACAAACAGGAAAAAGATTATTCCGATCTCATCAAACGATTGGAAATACAACCTTCGGAATTTTTTATGATTGGCAATTCCTTAAAATCAGATATACTTCCGGTTTTAGCCATTGGCGGACATGCCGTTCACATTCCGTTTCATACCACTTGGGCACATGAAAAAATTGACCATAAAATAGAACACGAAAATTTCATTGCTTTCAAAAAAATAACAGACGTTTTAAAACGATTGGAATTACGATAAATCCACCAATCCAATTGGCTCAAATTAGAGTATGCGAGTGCATTTGTCGGATCTGTTCTGGCTTAAATTTAGCCCCTCTAAACCTCTTTTTTAAGTAAAAAAGATACAAATTCAGCATATAAATACCTATTTTGAGGCATCAAAAATGCTTTAAAACATTTAAAAAACGCCCGTTTTAGTACATTGTTTATTACAATTGGAACGAATCCTTATATAATTTACTCTTTACCGGCTATCCTCCATTTTTGTACTGTAGGTTTGTAAAAACTTTAAATTTTTATATGATGAAAAAAATCATACTTACGTTAGTTTTTGCTTCAGCGATTACAACTTTAAGCGCTCAAACAGAACCTCAGAAAAATACTGAAAACGATTACAACAAATGGTCTGTTGAATTAGCAGGCGGTGTTAATAAAACACAAAGACCAATGACTGCTGGTTATTTCACCTCTACACCTAGTCCTTTTGTTGCTGATCTTGGAGTTCGATATATGTTCAACAACAAATTTGGTTTAAAGGCTGACATTGGATACAACAGCTTCCAAGGCAAAAACAATTCAATTGATTTTGACACTAAATATTACAGAGCAGATATTCAAGCCGTCGCTAATTTAGGAAGAATCATGAATTTTGAAACATGGACAAACACTCTTGGTTTATTGGGTCATGCAGGTTTTGGTTTAGCACAATTAGAAGACCAAAATTCGGCGTTGAAAGACAGAATGGGTAACTTTATGGCCGGTGTTACAGGTCAAATTAAACTATCAAACAGAATTGCTCTAACGGGAGATTTCACAACTATTCTTAATGCTGCGCAAGATGCCGCTTTTGATGGTGCAAGTACTCGTGATGCCAGAGGTTTCTCAGGGATTCTTTTTAATGGTACAGTAGGTTTAACAGTTTACTTAGGTAAAAACGAAAAACATGCGGACTGGGTTATCGATCACGAAGGTAAATTTGATGCAATTGATACAAGATTTATGGCTATCGAAAATAAAATGCTGGATACGGATGGAGATGGCGTAGCTAATTATTTAGATCAAGAAGAAAATACCCCTGCAGGAGCTTTGGTTGACACAAAAGGAAGATCAATTGATAAAAATAACAACAATGTTCCTGATGAAACAGAAGCTTTTATAATGAAAAATTATGCGAGCAAAACAGGTGACAGTACTGTTATTTACGATAATGAATTGATCAAAAGTTTAATTAATGGTGGTTATGTTGCTGTTTATTTTAACTTTGATCAATCAAGACCAACTGACGTATCTACAGAAGCTACTAGTTTTATTTTAACATACTTGAGAGACAATCCTTCTGCTTCAGTAGACATTATTGGTCATGCTGATGAATTAGGAGGATCTGCTTACAATGATAAATTATCTACAGCAAGAGCTAACCATGTTAAAACTACATTGGTAAAAGCTAACATTGATGCATCAAGATTGAATGTTGTTGCAAACGGTGAAGATACCTCTGTAGATAAAAATTCAGTAAATGCAAGAAAATTAGTTAGAAGAGTTACGTTCTCCGTAAAATAAGCTTCATACTTACTTATAAAAAAGCCCTAAAGGAAAATTTCTTTAGGGCTTTTTTTAGAACTACACCTTATCTAACTGTTCCATTTTAGAATAGAGAATCAACTAACTCCTAACTATTCACAAAGAATAGCTGTACTTTTGAACTTTAAATAAAATCCCTTCATTTTGAGAACCCTTTTAGATATAGAAAATTGGCCCAGAAAAGAACATTTTCATTTTTTTAGACAATTTGAAGAACCTTTTTTTGGAGCCACAGTCAAAATTGATTGTACGAAAGCTTATGCAGCTGCAAAAGCACTAAATTCTTCTTTTTTTAATTATTATTTACACCAAACATTAGTAGCGGTAAATACCATTGAATCTTTTAAGTATCGAGTTTCAGAGGACCAAATATATATTTGTGACCAAATTAATGCTTCAGCTACAATTGGTCGGGAGGACGGCACTTTCGGATTTTCTTTAATCGAATACAATGCTGATTTTGCAGTTTTCAAAACGACCTCCGCTACAGAGATTGCCCGCATTCAAACCACAACAGGACTTTTTACCCGAACCTTTGAGGAGGATGACGTGATCCATTTTTCAGCAATTCCGTGGCTGGATTTTTCCTCTTTATCCCATGCTAGAAGTTTTTCCTTTCCGGACAGCTGTCCAAAAATATCTTTTGGCAAAATGAAAGTCTCCCCTAGTGGCAAAAGAACCATGCCCATGTCTGTTCATGTACATCATGGATTAATGGACGGTTTTCATCTGGGACAATTTGTGGATTGTTTTCAGGAATTGATGAATCAGTAGTGACTTATTTTTTTTAACTTTACTAAAAACTAAAATTATGCTATCTAAAAATATTGAAATTGCCCTAAACAAACAGATTCGCATTGAAGCAGAATCCTCGCAAACCTACCTTTCTATGGCGTGTTGGGCTGAAGTGAGCGGACTGGAAGGAATTGCTCAATTCATGTTTGCCCAATCTGACGAAGAGCGCCTGCACATGCTCAAATTAATCAAGTATGTAAATGAACGTGGTAGCCATGCAAAAATAACGGACTTAAAAGCCCCAAAAACTACTTATGAAACCTTCAAAGATATGTTTGAGGAACTTTATAAACATGAAATTTTTGTTTCGGATTCGATAAATGAGTTGGTACACATCACTTTCTCTGAAAAAGATTATGCCACACATAACTTTCTGCAATGGTATGTTGCCGAGCAAATTGAGGAAGAAGCGACCGCAAAATCTATTTTGGACAAAATCAACTTAATAGGAGATGACAAAGGCGGTTTATACTTATTTGACAGAGACTTACAACAAGTGGCGCTTGTCAAACCTGCTATTTAAATGTTAAAATTTATTTAGAACAGATAAAAATAACATACATTTGCCTTAGTTTTTAATTCTTTATAAAAATTGGAAAAGAAAAAAAAGGAAAAGAAAAAAAATCAAAAAGAAATCCTTAAAACCATTAAGATTGCAGAAAACTGCAAATCTAAATGTTGCAAAAAATTCAAAAAAGGGGAAGACAATCGCTGTAAGCGGTGTCCGTTGTTTGATTTATTAAAAAAAGTATCCTGATTCAAAACATAAATGCCCTCTGATACAGAGGGCATTATTTTATTGCTTAGTCTTGAAAAACCTATTTCCCTAAAAGCAAAACATCATCAACGACAACTTCAGTGATGTAACGTTTTTCTCCATTTTTATCGTCATAACTTCTATGGGTTAATTTTCCTTCAATGGCAATTTCTTTTCCTTTGGTAACATATTTCTCTATGATTTCAGCCGTTTTTCCCCAAGCAACGAGTTTGTGCCATTGGGTTTCTTCTACTTTTTCTCCTTTGTCGTTTTTGTAGCTTTCATTTGTAGCTAACGAAAAATTAGCTAGTTTTTTTCCTCCGTCAAATGATTTAATTTCCGGATCATTTCCTACATGTCCAATTAACTGTACTTTGTTTCTTAATGTGCTCATGGCGTATACTATTTAAATGTTAGTGTATGTTTGTTGAATTGGTCTTTCAAATCAACAGGGCAAAGATGCGATCATTGTTAAAAGGTAATCGGTTGTTAACTATTTACTTTCGGTTGTAACTATTTGTAACCGTTTGTAATTGGTAAATTTTAGCTATATTTGATAAAATCATTATTTCATGCAAGCCAAAATAAACAAAGTAGAGTTACGAAATCTAGCGATTGAAGACTATAAAGAGCTCAAAAAATCAATGGTAGAATCGTATCCGGAAATGGTTGGTTCCTATTGGAGAGAACATCATATTGAAAAATTATTGAGCATTTTTCCGGAAGGCCAACTCGTAATCTTAGTAGACGGCAAAGTTGTAGGCTCTGCATTATCGCTAATTGTGGATGAAAGCTTAGTAGACAAAAACCATAATTATTCTGATATAACAGGAAAATATACCTTTTCGACCCACAATCCACAAGGGGATGTCTTGTATGGAATAGATGTGTTTATTCATCCAAACTACAGAGGACTCCGCTTGGGAAGACGTTTGTATGACGCCCGTAAAGAACTATGTGAACAATTGAATTTGAAAGCAATTGTTTTTGCCGGCAGGATTCCAAATTATGGGCAACACGCCAAAACCCTCACTCCTAAAAATTATATCGAAAAAGTAAAAAGAAAAGAGCTACACGACCCTGTGCTTTCTTTTCAGCTGAGCAATGATTTTCACGTAATCCGGGTCATGAAAAACTATCTGGAAGGCGATACCGATTCTAAAGAATTTGCCGTTTTACTAGAATGGAATAATATTTATTACGACGAAAGCCCTAAATTAATAAACCTCAAGAAAAGTGGCATCCGCCTGGGACTCGTTCAGTGGCAGATGCGCCAACTGAACAATCTGGAAGCTTTGTTTGAACAATGTGAATTTTTTGTTGATGTCGTTTCCGGGTATGGCAGTGATTTTGCACTCTTTCCAGAACTCTTTACCGCTCCGTTGATGGCGGATTACAATCATTTGTCCGAGGCAGAAGCCATACGGGAATTAGCCAAACATTCAGAGCCTGTTCGCAAACGCTTTCAGGAGCTAGCCATTTCGTACAACATCAACATTATTACAGGAAGTATGCCTCATTTAGAAAATGGCACGCTTTACAATGTGGGTTTTCTGTGCAAGAGAGACGGAACTTCAGAAATGTATGCCAAAATTCATGTTACTCCAAACGAAGTACAGCACTGGGGGATGACCGGAGGATCACAAATTAAGACCTTTGATACCGATTGTGGTAAAATAGGCATCATGATTTGTTATGATGTTGAATTTCCGGAACTCTCTAGATTAATGGCAGATGAAGGCATGAATATTTTATTTGTACCGTTCTTAACAGATACTCAAAACGCCTATACCAGAGTCAAACATTGCGCACAAGCCAGAGCGATTGAAAACGAATGTTATGTAGCCATAGCAGGATGTGTAGGAAATCTACCAAAGGTAAACAACATGGATATTCAATATGCGCAATCAGCAGTATTTACACCTTCTGATTTTGCTTTTCCAAGTAATGGAATCAAAGCCGAAGCAACCCCAAATACCGAGATGACACTCATTGTTGACGTAGATTTAGATTTACTGAAAGAGCTTCACGAGCACGGTAGCGTACGCATTCTAAAAGACCGTAGAACTGATTTATACGATATCAAAAAAATAAATCCATGACAAAAACCTGCTTAGAATGTGAAGAGAAAATTGTAGGCCGTGAAGATAAAAAGTTTTGCAGTGACGGATGTCGCAACGCCTACAACAATAAAATGAACAAAGACAGCACTAATTTTATGCGCAACATCAACAATAAGTTGCGTAAAAATTACCGCATTCTAATTGAACTTAATCCCGATGGAAAATCAAAAACCACCCGCGCAAAATTATTAAGCAAAGGTTTTGATTTTGAATTTTTTACTAATATTCTGCGAACCAAAACAGGAAATACTTACTATTTCCTGTACGATCAGGGGTATTTAGTTTTAGACAATGAGTATTACATGCTAGTCAAAAAAGACATTTAACACCGCATCCAAATCCACTTACTTACCATGAAAAAAGATTATTTCTCCATTTTTGCCGGTTTGTTTATTTCAGTAACCCTAGCGTTAATCTACTTTACGATGATGCCGCAATGGACTTCCAATGATCAAGGGTCCCTTACTGAGTTTTCGACCCAAAGGGCTTTGAATCACATCAAATCCATTTCAAAAAAACCTCATTATGTAGGCTCCGACAATCATGATGTGGTCGCAAATTACCTCCTGAAAGAGCTAAAAAAGTTAGGACTGCAGACTTCTGTTCAAACCGGCTATACGCTAAGTGACTGGGGAAATCTTGTACAATCAAAAAACATCTTGGCTCGTATCAAAGGTTCTAATAGTTCCAAAGCCTTGTTGTTGCTTTCACACTATGACAGCGCACCCCATTCCTACTCGCCCGGAGCTAGTGATGCGGGTTCCGGTGTAGCTACAATTCTGGAAAGTGTTCGGGCTTTTTTATACAATAAAACCCCGCATAAAAACGATATTATTATTCTGTTTTCGGATGCAGAAGAGTTAGGACTTAATGGTGCTGCACTTTTTGTAACCCAACATCAATGGGCAAAACAAGTGGGACTGGTACTCAACTTTGAAGCCCGTGGTTCTTCCGGCCCCAGCTACATGCTGATGGAAACTAACAATGGAAATGCAGGATTAGTAAAAGAGTTTGCTGCTGCAAAAGCGACTTTTCCAGTATCTAATTCCTTGATGTACAGTATTTATAAAATGTTACCCAACGACACTGATTTGACCGTTTTTAGGGAACAAGGCGATATTCAGGGCTATAACTTTGCATTTATTGACGACCATTTTAACTACCATACCGCTCAGGATGACATCCAGCATTTAAACAAAAATACGCTGGCTCATCAGGGTTCATATTTAATGCCGTTGTTAAATTATTTTTCCAATACGGATTTAAATGCGGTGCAATCCAGTGAAGAGTATGTCTATTTTACCATTCCATACACTTTTATAAGCTATCCTTTCAGTTGGGTTTTGCCTATGGTTCTACTCGCTTTAGCGTTGTTTCTTTCGCTATTATTTATAGGAAGAGCCAAACGCCTTATATCAGCCCGAGAAATTGTAAAAGGATTCATTCCGCTGTTTGGTTCCCTGACGGCAACGGGAATAATTACCTTTTTTGGATGGAAAGGATTGCTGCTCGTCTATCCTCAATACACGGATTTGCTGAACGGATTTACCTATAACGGACATGCTTACATAGCTGCTTTCGTACTGCTGGCTTTAGCAATAAGCATGGTCTTTTATCATTTATTTTCATGTCGTAAAGTCAACATCAATCATTATGTAGCGCCATTATTTATTTGGATTGTGATTAATGCCATCATAGCTTTTATGTTACCGGGAGCTGGATTCTTGATTATTCCGGTGTACTTTGGTCTATTCCTTTTTGGGGTTTTCATTGTGACTCAAAAATCAAGCGAAACATTAAATCTTATTTTTAGCATTCCTGCTTTGATCATTATAGCTCCTTTTATCCAAATGTTTCCTATCGGTTTGGGACTAAAGGTATTGTTTGGAAGTGCCCTTCTTACCGTATTGCTATTCGGATTATTGCTGCCTATTTTTGGGGCTTTCGCCAAAAAGGGAATCTGGTCTATACTCCTGCTTTTGCTTTCCATTGGCTTTTTTGCGAAAGCGCATTTAGAGTCGGGATACAAACCCGGAAAAGCGAAGTCAAATAGTTTATTATACCTCTATAATGCGGACACAGATCAAGCCAATTGGGCCACGTATGACACTAATCTCGATTCCTGGACCACAGGCTATTTGGGTGTAAACCCGAAAAAGGCAACCAATTTGAACGAAATTCCGTTGTTTAGCAAATACAATTCTGGTTTTACCTATGCTGCCAAAGCTCCTAAAAAAGCGATTCCGAAACCAACTATCGCATTTCTGGAAGACCGAATTATAGGAAATCAAAGACATGTCAAAATAAAAATTTCCCCGAACAGAAACGTTAATCGCTATGACATTTTTGCCAATGAAAAAATGATACTTCATAATTTAAAAGCGAATGGCGTGACTACACTAGGTCGGAAAAATTCAATTTACCAGCGAAAAGGAAAGAAGATATTGAGTTATTATGTGGTAGGAAACGCCCCTTTAGAATTGCAGTTTAGTTTTAATGCTGCAACTGCGTTCAACATGGAACTGTTAGAAAGTTCTTTTGACCTACTTTCAAATCCTTTATTTGAAATCACGAAAAGAGAAAACTGGATGATGCCAACCCCTTTTGTTTTGAACGATGCGGTTGTCATTAGGCAAAAAATAAAAGCGAGTCCGGTTGTTGTGAATACTTTGAATACTACTGTAACAAATCCTGTTGTAAAAGATAGTTTAGCAGTAGTGAAAGACAGTTTGAAAAAATTATGATGGAATTTCTTTAAGGTCACATTTTATGACCTTGAATAAATTTAAATTTATGAGAATGCACGGCCACCAATTGTAACCGCATATAAATTTGAAAATTACGATTGATTACAAAAAACGAAAATGACAAAAATTAGTGTTCTGGGTTGCGGATGGCTGGGTTTGCCTTTGGCGAAAGCCTTCCTTTCAAAAGGATTTTCCGTGAAGGGCTCGACGACTTCTACAGCGAAATTAGACGTATTGAAAAATGCCGGAATCGCTCCTTTCTTAATTGCGCTTTCAGAAAATAAAACCAAAGGAAACCTTTCTGATTTTCTGGAAAATTCTAAAATTTTAATCATTGATGTCCCACCAAAACTTCGTGGTTTAGCGCAAGAAAACTTTGTTGCCAAGATTAGAAATATGATTCCATCTATCGAAAAATCTTCTATTGAAAACGTACTTTTCATCAGTTCGACATCTGTTTATAATGATGAAGCTATTTTTGTTACTGAAGAAACTATCCCAAAACCGGATACGGAAAGCGGCAAACAATTACTGGAAACAGAACAGCTTTTGCAAAACAACAGTCATTTTAAAACGACGGTATTGCGTTTTGGCGGATTAATTGGCCAGGACCGCCATCCTGTAAAATTCTTGGCCGGCAGAGAAAATCTTGACAACCCTAATGCAACCATTAACTTAATTCATCAAGACGATTGTATTGGAATCATTGAAAAAATTATTGAAACGGATTCATGGAATGAAACCTTCAATGCAGTGGCTCCATTTCATCCTTCTCGAGAACAGTACTACACCCAAAAAGCGAAGGATCTGGATTTAGCTTTGCCAAAATTTAATTCTGAAGAAAATTCAACTGGAAAAATAATTTTGAGTGCTCGCATAGAAACGGTTTTAAAGTATACTTTTACGAAACCAAATTTGTAATGTGAGAACTAAAATTAAGAATGCCGTTTCGTCCAAAATAGACACTATTGGACTGCCAATTTTGGCTTTGTGTTGGGTCAGTTTTTTTTGGGGAACTACCTGGATTGCTTCTAAAGAGGGCGTGAAACACATGCCCGCCTTACAACTTGTCGCCATCAGACAATTTTTAGGAGGATTCCTGTATATTTCCTATTTTTTATTTAAAAAGGCGCCTTGGCCAAAGGGAAAACAATGGAAAACGATCATCATTCTAAGCATTCTTAATTTTGTTTTAAGCAACGGATTAAGCACTTGGGGCGTCAAGTATATCAGTAGTGGTCTAGGCGCAATTATTGGTGCTTGCGTCCCTTTATGGATTGTGATCATTACTTTTTTTAGAGGCGAACGATTATCCAGAGTATCAGTTGTGGGTTTGATTATCAGTTTCAGTGGGGTTTGTGTGATTTTTTACGACCACCTGAGTGATTTTTTGATTCCTAGTTTCAGATTTGGAATAATCATTTCCATAATTTCTACTTTAACTTGGGCTTTTGGCACCTTGTACACGAAGAAAAAAGCAGCCACTTTTAATCCGTATTTTAGTTTGGGACTGCAAATGTTTATTTCTAGTATTTTAGTTTTCGCCTACACTGGCGCAACTGGAATTTCCGTCAAATTAAGTGAAATTCCTGCTGCTTCCTGGTGGTCTATCGCTTATTTAGTTGTTTTTGGTTCCATACTTACTTTCATTGCCTTTATTTATGCTCTTCAAAATCTTCCTGCGGAGATCAGTAGTGTGTATTCCTATATCAACCCAATTATTGCCGTGATTTTAGGCGCAATAATCTTTGGGGAAACCCTCAATACTGCCATAGCCGTAGGAGGTGGCGTCACCTTATTTGGCTTGTATCTGGTGAATTATTCGCTGAGAAGAACCCGAAAAAACAGTATCAAAACAGAATAAAAAAAGTCCCATTTGCTCAGGCAAATGGGACTTTTTCATACTACAAGATAATTTTTATACCTGTATTTTTTTCTGGACTGAAGCTACGTATCTGTGTCATTCGACTAAGGAGAAATCACATCAGGATCATACTCTCGTGAATAATTTCTACCAGATTTTTACTCTCTTTTCTGGAGCAATGTACATTCCATCATTTTCTTTAATATCAAAGGCTTGATAAAACGTATCAATATTTTGCAAAGGCACATACGCACGGTACATTCCTGGAGAATGCGGATCTGTTTTCACTTGGTTTTTCAAGGCTTCATCACGCATTTTGGAACGCCAGATCGTTGACCAGGAAATAAAGAACCGTTGTTCCGGAGTATATCCATCGATTAATCCCGGGTTTCCGTTTGCTTTCAGGTACAATTGCAAACCATCATAAGCGGCATTTACGCCTCCTAAATCTCCAATGTTTTCACCAAGCGTGAATTTACCATCTACAAAAGTTCCTGGAATAGGTTGCAAAGCGCTGTATTGAGCTGCAAGCGCTCCTGTTAAAGCAGAGAATTGTTTCAAATCTTCAGCGGTCCACCAATCTACTAAGTTTCCGTCAGCATTGTAACGCGATCCCGAATCATCAAACCCATGTGAAATTTCATGCCCGATAACGGCTCCAATTCCACCATAATTTACGGCTTCATCTGCTTGATAATTATAAAAAGGCGGTTGCAAAATAGCTGCTGGAAATACAATTTCATTATTTGATGGGTTGAAATAGGCGTTCACCGTTTGTGGAGACATGCCCCATTTTTCTTTATCGACTGGCTTGTTCAATTCAGCTATGTTTTCTTCAAAACGCCATTTTGCCAAGTTTTTAACATTATCAAAATACGTTCCGCCTTCTTTTGGACTTTTAATGGTCAAGGCTGAATAATCTTTCCATTTGTCTGGATATCCAATTTTTATTCTTGATTTATGCAGTTTAGCAAGTGCACTTACCTTAGTTTCTGTAGACATCCAAGGCAAATTATTGATTCGGTTTTCGAAAGCAAGAAATATATTTTTGATCATTTTTTCCGCTTTGGCTTTGGCTTCAGCCGGAAACATTTTCTCTACATATAATTTTCCTAACGCTTCTCCAACCGTTCCGTTGATGGTTTGAAGTGCTCTTTCGTCACGTGGTCTTTGACTTACAGCGCCCGTCAGGGTTTTTCCGTAAAACTCCCAGTTTGCGTCTTCAATAGTAGTTGACAATTGACTTGATGCTCTGTTTAATAAAGTCCAACGCATGTATGCTTTCCAGTCTTCTACTTTATTTTCTTTGAAAATTGTTTCTAAAGCAGTCATATATTTAGGCTGCGACACTATCAAGGAATCCACTTTAGGCAATCCTATTTTTGTGAAATAATTATCCCAGTTGATTGAAGGCGTCAGTTTTTGTAAATCTTTAACCGTCATTGGGTTGTATGATTTACGACGGTCTCTTCTTTCTACTCTATCCAATCTTGGTTTAGACATGGCGATTTCAAGTGCCAGGATTTTTTCGGCATTCGCTTTAGCAACTACCGGAGTATCACCAAGGTACTGTAACATTTTAGCAACGTGAAGCACGTATTTAGCTCGTTTTTCTTTAGAGTCGGCATCTTCAGAAACATAATAATCTCTGTCTGGCAAACCTACGCTACCCAATCCTACATTAATTACATTTCTATTGCTGTTCTTTGCATCAGTGCCTACACTGGCTCCCACAAATCCAATACCGCCAATTGGCTCCATTTCAATTAATAATGCCTCTAGGTCTTTCGCATTTTTAACTGCGTTTATTTTTGTCAAATACGGCCTTAAAGGCGCTATCCCAAGCTTATTTCTTCCTATGGTATCTAATATCGACTGGTATAAATTAACGGCTTTCCCTTGATCAGTATTTGATTTATAACTCGGATTCTTAGTGGCTTCCTTCAAGATTGCCAAAGCATCGGCATCTGTTTTTTGACGCAATTCATCAAAACTTCCCCAACGGGTTCTATCAGCTGGAATTTCTGTATTATCCAACCATGTTCCATTCACATAGCGAAAAAAATCATTGTTGGGTTGTACATTCTTGTCCATGTGGTTCACATTGATTCCTGGCTCTTTCGCCACGGCTGTGTTCTGGGCTTGACTTACCGTAAAACCCATGATTGCAGGAATCACAAAAAGCAACTGCTTATTGATGTTCTTTTTCATTTTTAATATATATTTAGTTAGTTTTACAAAGCTATCAATAAAACTTTTAACTTCTTGTTAAATTTTATCCCAATAAGATTGTGTTAATTTGAATTAAAAACAAATTTCGTTTTCGTATTTTTGTATTAAAATAACATTATGTTACGAATTTTAAAAAAATACCGAATCTTTTTAGGCGTCTTCCTGGTTTTTTCTGCAGTCGTTTTATCCTTATTTTATTCGGCCTTAAAGCCAAAAAAAACACTTCCTATTTTTAATCCTTCTGATGTAAATCCGGAATTAGTAGACAGTACGATTCAGTATAAAAGTAAATACCATACCATTGCTGATTTTTCGTTTGTCAACCAAAACGGAAAAACCATCACCCAAAAAGACTATGAAGGAAAAATATATGTGGCTGATTTTTTCTTTACCACTTGCGGCTCCATTTGTCCAAAAATGAGCACCAATTTATCGGATATCCAGAAAGTTTTTGCCAATGATCCCAAGGTGAAGTTATTGTCGCATACTGTTTTTCCAGAGACGGACAGCGTTCCGGTTTTGAAGGCTTACGCCAAAAAATATAAGGTAGATGCCTCAAAATGGAATTTAGTCACCGGCGATAAAAAAGAAATTTATGAGATGGCCAGAAAATCGTATTTGGCCGTTAAACTGGGAGAACCAAGCGAATTATACGACATGGTTCACACGGAAAATTTTGTATTGGTAGATACTAAAAAAAGAGTTCGTGGGTTTTATGACGGTACTAACAAAGAAGACATGAAACGATTAATCGACGACATTCGTTTTTTGAGTGCCGAATAAGATTAATTGACCTTTAATTTCTTCGCCTTTTCTGATAAATCCCATCCCAATCCATGCATTTTTTTTGTCTTAATTAAGGTTTAAATGTGATATTTATCATTTTTATTTGTATTAAAATGTGTATTTTTGCAATCTTAATTCAATCTAAATAAGATTTGCAAACAACGATAAATTCTCTCAAAAAAGGCGAAAAGGCCATTATAAAAGACTTTGACATTGATACAGTTCCATTAAAATTATTGGAAATGGGTTGCTTACCGGGCAATCTGGTAGAATTACTTCAAATTGCTCCTTTTGGCGATCCTTTATATTTAAACATCAATGGTTCACACGTTGCTATCCGATTGGAAACTGCCCGTGAGATTGAAGTTGAAATACTAAAAACCAATTTATAATGACCAATCAAAATATCAATGTTGCTTTAATTGGAAATCCTAACACCGGAAAAACCTCTGTTTTTAATCAATTGACGGGTTTGAATCAACAAGTAGGGAATTACCCTGGAATTACCGTTGAAAAAAAGATGGGTTTTTGCAAATTACCCAATAACATCAAGGCTAATATCTTGGATTTACCGGGAACCTACAGCCTAAATGCCAGTTCGATTGATGAAAACGTTGTCATTGAATTATTACTGAATAAAAACGATAAATTATACCCTGATGTAGCCCTTGTAGTTACGGATGTGGAGAATCTAAAACGAAATTTATTACTTTTTACCCAAATAAAAGACCTTGAAATTCCAACCATATTAGTCATCAACATGGCCGATAGAATGAAATTCAAAGGAATTACGCTGGATATTCCGTATCTTGAAGCGCACTTAAAAACAAAAATTGCGCTGATCAGTTCGAGAAAAGGTTTTGGAATTGATGAACTAAAAAAATTGATAGTCAACTACAAATCCCTTTCGAATGAACCCTGCTTGAATGCCTCAAGCATTGATCCGGAATATTTTAATACTTTAAGAAAAACATTTCCCAACCAGCTCTTGTATAAATTATGGCTGGTCATTACTCAAGACGTCAATTTCCTGAATTTAGACCGAAATGAAATCCGAAATTCATTTACTAAATCGCATTCGGATCTAAAGCGTTTGCAACAAAAAGAAACCATAAAACGCTACCAATTCATCAATGACGTCTTGAAAACAGGATTAAAAGTCGATGAGACAATTGCTAAAGATTTTCGCAGCAAACTGGATCGCGTCCTGACTCACAAGATTTGGGGTTATGTGATTTTCTTCATGATTTTGTTTGTTATTTTTCAATCTATTTTCGAATGGTCTAAAATTCCAATGGATTTCATTGACGGTACCTTTGCTACAATAAGCGCTCTTGCTGCCGAGCAATTACCGGCCGGCGTTTTAACCAATCTAATTTCGCAGGGAATAATTCCTGGAATTGGAGGTATTTTGATCTTCATCCCTCAAATTGCTTTCCTATTTATGTTTATTTCAATTCTTGAAGAAAGCGGTTACATGAGCCGAGTTGTTTTCCTGATGGATAAAATTATGCGTAAATTTGGATTATCAGGGAAAAGTGTAGTCCCACTTATTTCCGGTACGGCCTGTGCGATTCCGGCAATTATGGCAACCCGAAACATTGAAAACTGGAAAGAACGATTGATCACCATCCTGGTCACCCCATTCACGACCTGCTCCGCCAGATTACCTGTTTATGCCATAATCATTGCTCTGGTAATTCCGGATACTCGTGTTTTGGGTTTTCTGAACATGCAAGGAATGACCTTGATGCTGTTGTATCTTTTGGGTTTTGGAACGGCTATTTTTTCAGCGTACATTTTGAATAAAATCCTTAAAATAAAAGGAAAAACATACTTTGTGGTAGAAATGCCCAATTATAAATTACCGCTTTTCAAAAACGTAGGTATTAATGTGATCGAAAAAACAAAAGCCTTTGTTTTTGGTGCCGGAAAAATCATACTGGCTATTTCTATAGTTTTATGGTTCTTAGCTTCGTACGGACCAGGAGAAAAATTCAATGATGCAGAAACCATTGTCACTGAAAACACCAAAAATAATCCGTTGCCTGAAGCTGAATTTGAGAATGCAGTGGCCTCCCAAAAACTGGAAAACTCTTATATCGGAATCATGGGAAAAGCCATTGAACCTGCTATTTCTCCTCTGGGTTACGACTGGAAAATAGGAATTGCCATCATCAGTTCCTTTGCCGCCAGGGAGGTTTTTGTGGGAACATTAGCCACTATTTACAGTGTGGGTGGTAGCGATAATGAAGTCACTATTAAAAATAAAATGGCTGCCGAGATTAATCCGGTTACCGGAGAAAAGGTTTTTAATTTTGCTTCCGGAATATCACTATTACTTTTTTATGCTTTTGCTTTGCAATGCGCCAGTACACTCGCCGTTACTAAAAAAGAAACCAATTCCTGGAAATGGCCGGCAGGACAATTGATCTTTATGTCCGGATTTGCGTATGTTGTTGCTTTAATTGCATACCAAATTTTAAAGTAATCACACACTACAATGGTTTTAAAATCACTCGTATGAGTGTGAGTGAAAAAAGCTAAAATTTAAAAAAATTAAAATGCAGATCTTAGCCTTTTACCGTGCGATTTGATTACTTATTAAATAACTCCAAGTTGGACAAACAATTTGCGAATTAGCAGCAAAAGAAATTAAGAAGATCAAGCAAAATAGGATAAAGCACTTGGTTATACATGCTTTTAAGACTCATAAATTTAATTCCTTTATGAGAACTAAGTAATAGGAACGATATATTGTCACATATTATAATGTCAAACCTTCAATAAAGACTGAGGTTGAGTTAAAAACAAATACGACATTATTTTAATCTCATTACTTATATGTCAACAAAAGTTAAAATGTCAAATTTTTATTATTTTTAATTTGTCTAAATAAGATTTAGGTTCTACATTTGCAGTGTAGAATTAATCTAAATAAAAATGAAAAATATTATAATTATCGGCTCGCTATTAATTACGTCCGTTTTGTTTGCACAAGAAAAGGAACTTACAAAAACTCAAAAAGATAGTATTGAAAGTTTAAACGAAGTTATTATTACCACCGATGCGATCATTGGAAGTAAATTTAAAGCCAAAAATAAAGCCGGATCAACATATTTTATCTCTCCAAAAGAATTAAAAACCTTTAATTATGATGATGTTTCCAGGATTCTAAGAACCGTTCCCGGCATCAATATTCAGGAAGAAGAAGGGTTTGGACTCCGCCCAAATATTGGTATGAGAGGAACCAGCCCAGATCGTTCGAGTAAAATTACACTAATGGAGGATGGCGTTCTAATAGCACCTGCTCCTTATGCCGCTCCTGCCGCGTATTATTTCCCAACAGTAAACAGAATGCAGTCTTTCGAAATTGTAAAAGGAGGAAGTCAAATACAATACGGTCCTTATACTACCGGCGGCGCCATCAATATGGTTTCTACTCAAATCCCAAATCGTTTCAAAGCCCGAGTTGTAGCCAGCATTGGTAGTTTCAATACCAAAAAAACATACGTAAATATTGGAGATGAACGCAAAAATTTTGGTTACGTTTTAGAATACAACAACCGAAATTCAGACGGATTTAAAAAAATAGACAACAGTTCTAAAAACACCGGTTTTCAGGGAAATGATTATGTTGCTAAATTTAGAATTAATACGGATCTCGATGCCAAAATCTTTCAATCCTTAACCGCTAAAGTCCAGTTTGGCGAAGATTTTGCCAATGAAACTTACCTTGGTTTGACCGAAGACGATTACAACAAGAGTCCTTACAGAAGGTATGCCGGATCAAATGAAGATTATCTTGATACGGAGCACAAACAAATCATGTTGACCCATTTTATTCAACCCTCAAAAAATTTCAACATCACCACAAAGGCCTACAAGAATGATTTTGCCAGAAATTGGTATAAACTTGATGCCTTAAAACTTGGAACTACAAAAGTAGGAATCAATTCTATATTAATTGATCCAATAAAGTATAATGCGGAATATTTAGCTTTAACAGGAGCTAATAACACTGCTGATAATGCTTTATTAGTTAAAGCCAACAATCGGATGTACGAGGCCAAAGGAATCCAATCAGTAGCCAATTATAATTTTGCAACAGGAGCGCTGAAACACGATTTTGATTTTGGATTTCGCTACCACGAAGATTATGAAGATCGCTTTCAATGGGTTGACGGATACGCCATACAAAATGGAGTGATGAATAGAACTTCAAACGGAACTCCAGGCACAGATGCAAATAGGATTACCTACGCCGAAGCAATTGCCGCTCATGTGCTTTATACGATTACCTATGACAAATTTACGTTCTCGCCAGGAGTCCGATATGAAAATATCAATTTAGAATCGATTAATTACGGGAGCAACGATATTACAAGAACCGGTACAAATATCGTAAATGCAAATAACCGTTCTGATGTTTGGATACCGGGAATGGGAATTCTGTATAAAATAAATGAAGATTACAATGTGTTTACGAGTGTTCACAAAGGGTTTTCTCCTCCGGGCGCTAAAGTTGGAGAAGATGCCGAAAACAGTATCAACTCAGAACTGGGTTTTCGCTTTCAAAAAAATGCCTTTTACGGAGAATTGATTGGCTATTACAATGATTTTTCTAATTTACAAGGTTCGGATAACATGTCCGGTGGCGGAACTGGAACTGGAGATTTATTCAATGCAGGTGCAGCAATCGTAAAGGGAATTGAATTTTTGGCCACGTATGAAATCCTGAAAAATTCAGAAAAAGGATATAAACTACCGCTTAGCTTTTCCTATACTTTGACGGATACGAAATTAAATAGTGACTTTAACAGCCCAATATGGGGAAATGTAACACGTGGAGATGAGATTCCGTACATCGCCAAAAATCAATTTGCTCTGACTGCCGCTTTCGAAACAGAAAAATTCAATTTGGCCATCAGTGGAAAATATGTAGATGCGTTTAGAACATTGGCAGGAACGGGAACTATTCCGTCCCAAAACAAAGTAAACAATAATTTTATTGTAGATTTCTCAGCAAGATACCACCTTAGTCAAAAAGTGAGCCTGATGTCGAATATCATTAATTTAATGAATGAAAAGTATGCCGTTTCAAGAGTTCCTGCAGGATTAAGACCCGGAATGCCTTTTAACATCAATTTTGGAATTATGGCACAGTTGTAAAAAACTTTCTCATTAGTTTAACTCAAAAAAGCAACCTCTTTTGGTTGCTTTTTCTTATTTTTACAATATGGATATTCAAGAAATTTTAGCTTTTTTTGCCCTTGGAATAGCACTTGCTTTTTTGATTAAAAAATTCTTCCTCAAAAAGAAAAAATCAGATAAAAATTGTGGCAGTGGTGGTGATTGCGGCTGCCATTAAAATTTTATTTCGTATTTAAACGTTAAAAAAGAGCCCATGTAAAATGTTTGGTAGTAGTCTGAACTATCTTAAAAAACAATAAGTCTGTGCTTTCTTTAAAATATAAAAAAAGTACGATACTTTAATAGAATGAATTTTTAGACTCAATATCAACTGTTTACGTTTGTATGTTTTAGAAAATGTTTTCAAATTTGAACTTGTATCTAATTTGACTTTGAACATGATTTTAGTTTTATCCCTACAAAAATTGAAATTATGGTACTATTATGAATTAGTAATCCGTATGCGATTAGACCATCATAATTTTAACAAAAATCTGATATTTAAGTTATATATATTTAATCCCAATGAAAATATTTTTCATTTTGCTATAGTGATATGCAGTCATTCAGTAGTGATATAAAAAGTTATTTTAAATACCCAATTTTCACATAGTATTCACTCGGGTTGATTTTGACACCTTCTTTTGGATACGGAAGAACACTATAGTTTTTTATGTTTTTTTGCTTTTTAGGCAAATATTTAGAAAACCACTCTTTATTTTCTTTTTCGTTTTTCATCGAAAAAACCAATATCTTGTTTTCAATTAATTTTGAATCTTTGTAAACAGAAACGACTCCCGAAACTTCCCCTTCCCAAATACAAGTAACCCCTTCCGGACAACGGGAATCAGAAGAAATCGATTTTAGAACCAACTGAAATCCTTTTTGATTGGGGCATATTTTCTGATGTATTGTACTGTATTTGACCTTTTGGGATTTTGGGATTTGCGCCAAAACTGCACTGCTGATAATCATACAAAGGAATACTACTGACTTTTTCATAAACGCGGTTTAAAAGATAAAGCTACGCTTCTTTTTAATAACAAATGGCAAAAATTAAAAACCCTATCCCAAAGCCACATCCAGAACCATCATCACTATAAATCCGCCAACAAATCCCAGTGTGGCAATATCGGTATTTTTATCCTGTTGCGTTTCCGGTATCACTTCTTCCACAACTACAAAAATCATTGCGCCTGCTGCAAAAGCCAAAGCGTACGGTAAAATTGGGGTAAAAAACGTGACTGCAAAAGCGCCTAAAACAGCAGCAACAGGTTCTACCAAAGCTGATGATTGTCCGTACATAAAGCTTTTTCTTCTACTCATTCCCATACGCCGCAACGGCATGGCCACGGCAATACCTTCGGGGAAATTCTGAATTCCAATACCAATGGCCAAGGTAACAGCTCCCGCAATGGAAGCCTCCGGAATCCCGGCAGCCACTCCCCCAAAAAGAACCCCTACGGCCAATCCTTCAGGTATATTGTGCAGTGTAATTGCCGAAACCAGTAATGTAGTACGCTGCCAAGGCGATTTAATTCCCTCCGTAACTTTAAAATTAATGTGAAGATGTGGCAATACTTTATCAATCCCAAAAATAAACAAGGCACCAAGAAAAAAACCAAAAGCTGCGGGAATCACTTTTTGAAAACCTTCGCCGCCGGTCATTTCTATAGCTGGAGCCAATAAACTCCAAAAACTTGCAGCAACCATTACGCCCCCGGTAAATCCGAGCATTCCGTCCAGTACCGTCCGGTTCATGGTTTTAAACAAAAAAACAAACGAGGCTCCTAAAGCCGTAAGAAACCAAGTGAATAAACTCGCATACAAAGCGGCTAATATTGGGTCGATACTCGTAAAATAATCTACTACAGATTGAAACATAATTATTTGATGTATATATTACTGGCTATTTTATTTGAAACCGTTATTTCTTTTGTTCCAACCCGAATTCTCAAAGAGGAATCAAAACTTTCCTTTTCGATAATTTCAATTTGGGAACCCAAAGCGATTTCTTGTTTGTCTAAATATTTTAAAAAATCAGAAGATGTATCTTTGACACCCACACAAATCCCGATTTGGTTTTTCTCGAATTCAGAAAGCAGTTGTTTGTCTACTTTTATAATTCTTCCGTTAGCATCCGGAATCGGATCTCCATGTGGATCTTCAGTGGGATTTCCCAGAAAATCATCTAACTTATTGATGAGTTTTTCAGATTTGATGTGTTCCAATTGTTCCGCAAGATCATGCACTTCATCCCATGAAAAATCTAATTTTTCAACTAAAAAAGTTTCCCAAAGCCGGTGCTTTCGAACAATCATTTTAGCGGCTAATTGTCCCTGATCAGTAAGGGAAACACCTTGGTATTTGATGTAGTTGACTAACTCTTTTTCGGCGAGTTTCTTGAGCATATCGGTAACGGATGACGCCTTGATTTCTATTTTTTCGGCAATCGCATTGGTGCTGATATCCACCTCTGAAACAGCCGTAAGGTGGTAAATGGTCTTGAGATAATTTTCTTCTGAAAAGGTCATGCTATGTTTTTTGAATACTCTTTTTAAATTTTAATACAAATCAATTTATTGATTTCTTCTTGAAGACTTCTCACTAAACCAATTAAGTTATTGATACAAATGTAATTAAAAAATTGGTTTTGCAAAATATAATTTTTAGTTTTGCCTAAATTTAATTTAAGCATTGTGAAAAAATTATGTTCATTATTAGTTTTCCTTATGTTTCACTTTGGCTACAGCCAAGAAAAAACAAATCTTTCTGGATTTATTTCATCAGAAAAAAAAGGGGTTTCGGAGGCTCGAGTTTTTTTAATTGGAACAAAATACGCCACCCAAACGGATAGTTTAGGAAATTACAGTATAGCGAATATTGCTGAAGGGAATTACAAAATACAAATTGTTGCAGAAGGTTTTCAAACTTTAAAAAAGAATATAACGGTCAAAATTAATGAAAACACTATTCTGGATTTGGAACTTTCAAATAATGAAAACCAACTTAACGAAGTTGTGGTTTCCGGAACTTTAAAACCCGTAAAAAGACTGGAAAGTCCCGTTCCTGTCGAGGTTTATTCCCCAATATTTTTCAAGAAAAATCCAACGGCCAGTATTTATGAAGCATTACAGAATGTAAATGGTGTTAGACCACAGCTTAATTGTGGCGTTTGCAATACGGGCGACATTCATATTAATGGGCTTGAAGGTCCGTATACTTTAGTTCTAATTGACGGAATGCCCATCGTGAGCAGTTTATCCACGGTGTACGGATTATCTGGAATTCCGAATTCACTGGTCGAACGAATTGAAATCGTAAAAGGTCCCGCTTCGTCTTTATACGGTAGTGAGGCGGTTGGAGGTTTGATTAATATTATTACCAAAAATCCAACAAACGCTCCCCTATTCTCCGCAGATGTGTTTTCTACTTCTTGGTTGGAAACTAATGTTGATTTAGGAGTAAAACTCAATGTTGGACAGAAAGCTACGGCACTTCTAGGTTTAAATTATTTTAGCTACAATCAAAAAATAGACAACGATGGCGACAATTTTACCGATGTTACCCTTTCAGACCGAATTTCCCTTTTTCAAAAATGGACTTTCAACAGAAAAGAAAACCGTTTGTTCACTATTGCGGCGCGTGGGGTTTATGAAGACCGTTTTGGCGGCGATGTGCGTTGGGAGAAAAAACACCGTGGCGGAGACGAGATCTATGGCGAAAGCATTTATACAAAACGAGCGGAACTAATAGGAAGTTACCAATTGCCTTTTCAGGAAAAACTAATGCTTTCCTTTTCAGGAAATGTACATTTTCAAGACAGTCGCTACGGGACAACCAGTTATATTGCCAATCAAAAAATTGGTTTTGTACAACTAACTTGGGACAAGAAAACAGGGAGGAATGATTTACTAACCGGAATTGCTACCCGATACAATTATTACGATGACAATACACCGGCAACATTAAAACAGGGAAATAACAATCCCGAGAAAACCTGGCTGCCGGGAATTTTTGTTCAGGACGAAATTACATTTACCGAAAAACACAAGATACTCTTGGGACTGCGTTACGATTACAACTCGTTTCACGGAAGTATCTTGACGCCAAGAATTGCCTATAAATGGAAATTGAACGATAATAATATTATTCGACTGAACGCCGGAACCGGTTTTAGAGTCGTAAATCTATTCACCGAAGATCATGCTGCCTTGACTGGCGCTCGCGAAGTTATAATTGCAAACAACCTAAAGCCCGAGCAATCGATAAACGCCAATTTGAATTATATTAAGAAAATAAATTTTGATAACGGAACCTTTATTGGCATTGAAACTTCCTTTTTCCATACCAGATTCAGTAATAAAATTGTTTCGGATTATGTTACTGATCCCAACCAAATCATTTATGACAACATCAATGGTTATGCGATAAGTCAAGGAATCAGTATGAATGTCGATTTCAATTTTCCTAATGGATTAAAAATTATCACCGGTGCTTCTTTGTTAGACAACAAAAACGTTCAAAATGGCCTAAAAGAAACACCTTTTCTAACCGAAAAATTTACAGCAACTTGGAGTGTTTCCTATAAAATTCAAGCTATCGATTTAAATATTGATTACACCGGAAATCTATACAGCCCTATGCGACTCCCACTTTTAAGCGCTTTAGATCCCCGTGCTCCAGAATCACCTTGGTACAGTTTGCAAAACATTCAATGCACGTATTCTGGTTTAAAAGCTTTTGAATTCTATGCCGGAATTAAAAACCTGTTGAACTTTTTGCCTAAACAAAATAATCCGTTTTTAATTGCACGAACAAATGATCCATTTGATAAAAATGTAACGTACGACACAAGCGGACAAGCGCAGGCCACTCCCCAAAATCCCTATGGACTAACCTTTGACACGACGTATGTATATGGACCGAACCAAGGAATCAGAAGTTTTTTCGGAATCCGATATACCTTGAGATAATGAGAAAAAAACTTTTCATACTGTTGCTTTTATGCTGTGCGATTCCCGCTGGATTTGCGCAGTTGCATTCGGTTTCGTTTGAACAAATTGACAGTTTGCAAAATAACAAAAAGAGAAAAACGATAGTTTTTATTCAAACCGATTGGTGCCAATTTTGTCATGCCATGAAAAACACCACTTTTAAAAACAAGGAAATTATTACCCAGCTCAATTCTAATTTCTATTTTATTGATTTTAATGCCGAGGAAAAGCGAACGGTTATTTTTAACAAAACTAGTTTTCAATTCCGACCCACGGGAAACAACTCCGGAATACATGAACTGGCCCTCGCATTAGGAACAGTCAACAAGCAACTGAACTTTCCTGTTTTGTGTGTTTTGAACAGTGAAAATGAGATTATTTTTCAGCACTACGGCTACTTAAACCCAAAAGAATTTAAGCTGATTTTAGCCAAACTAAAAGAATAAAATTGTCTATTTTTGATGGAAATGTCAAATTCTCAAATGAAACACTTCGATTACATCTTTACCGGCGCAGGATTATCGGCTTTGATGACCGTGTATAAAATGGTCCAATCTGGTAAATTCCGAGATAAAAGTATTTTGTTATTGGATGAAAATACCAAAAAAACCAACGACAGAACCTGGTGTTTTTGGAAAACTAGTGATTCGGTTTGGGAACAATCCATTTCCAAGAAATGGGATTCGGCTTTGTTTGCCAATGCAGATTTTCACCGGGATTTAGACCTGAAACCCTACCGCTACAATATGGTTAAAGGGCTGGATTTCTATAATCGGGTATTTGATCTGCTTTCAAAACAAGAAAACATCACGTTCATCAACCAGAAAGTTTTGGAAATCAAAGAATCCGAAACCATAATTATGGTACAAACCGAAAGCGAATCCTTTTCATGCTCGAAATTGTTTAATAGTATTTACAACAAACAAAAAGCAGCAAGCCAGACCAAATATCCTTTGCTGCAGCAGCATTTTATTGGTTGGTTTATCAAAAGTGAACAGCCTGTTTTCAATCCCGATCAAGCTACTTTCATGGATTTTTCAGTGGAACAAAAAGGGAATACCCGTTTTATGTATGTGTTGCCCACTTCCAAAACTGAAGCTTTACTGGAATACACCTTGTTTTCGCACCACCATTTGAAGACCGAAGAATACGAAAACGAAATCCAGCAATACATCGAAAAACTTGGGATTACAAACTATGAAATCGTCGAAAAAGAGCAAGGTAGCATTCCTATGACGTGTTATCCTTTTTGGAAAGCGAATACTAAAAACGTAATCAATATAGGAACTTCTGGTGGTTGGACGAAAGCTAGTACGGGCTATACTTTCAAAAATTCGGATAAAAAATCAACAGAATTGGTTGCCTTTCTACAAAGGGAAACCGACTTTACTAAGTTTCATAAAAGCACTAAATTCTGGTTTTACGATTTACTTCTGTTAGACATCTTAGACCGAAAAAATGAATTGGGTTCTTCTATCTTTTCTTCGATGTTCAAAAAAGGAAATCCAACTTTGATTTTTAAATTTCTGGATGAGGAAACTTCTTTTATTGAGGACATTACCGTTATTCTAAAATGTCCCAAAATGCTATTTATAAAAGCTATTTTTCATGTGGCTTCAAAAGCAACTAAATAGAAATCAAACTATAACAAAACTTTATAATTCAACTCCTATACTTGATTGTAAACTTTGTAACTTTGCAATTCAAAATTAGTATTGATTTAAAATAAAAAAAATATGTATCCACAAGAAATGGTAAAACCAATGCAAGAGGAATTAACCGCTGCAGGTTTTCAAGATTTACATAGTGCTGAAGCAGTAGAAAACGCAATGAAATTAGAAGGAACAACGCTTGTAGTTGTAAATTCGGTTTGTGGTTGTGCTGCCAGAAACGCACGTCCCGGGGCAAAAATGAGTTTGGATGGCGCTAAGAAACCAAACCATTTAATCACTGTTTTCGCAGGAGTTGACAAAGATGCAGTTGATGCCGCAAGACAACACATGTTCCCTTTTCCTCCATCATCGCCAAGTATGGCTTTGTTCAAAAACGGAGAATTAGTGCACATGCTAGAGCGTCACCACATTGAAGGTCGCCCAGCAGAACTAATTGCTGAAAACTTGAAAGACGCATTTAACGAGTATTGCTAAAAATTCTATTATAGAATACATTAACCCTTTCAGAGTTTTAAACTCTGAAAGGGTTTTTTATTTATAAATTAGATGAACTTTGTACGATTTTTTTATTTGGAGCTTTTTCCAGCTATTAGTTACAATCTTTTTTTCCGCTAAAAAGCGGATAAAAAAGGATTTTTACTACTATCTGGGCTAGAAAAATTTAGGATAGAAAAAGAGGTGTATCTTTGATAAGATTAAATAGTTAGGCCAATGTTAATCAATAATATTAAAAAACGACAAAAAATAAATTATGAAATATTACAAACAGCTATTCTCAATTTTCACTATTCTCTTACTTTTGACAAATAATGCATTTTCTCAAAAAAGAAAAATAGTTAAAATTGACTCTCTAATGAAATGGTCAAACCAAATTGGAGTTTTTAATGGAAATGTACTTGTTTCAAAAAATAATAAAATATTATACAACGCTTCATTCGGATTTACTGATGCAACAAAAACCAATAAATTAACTACCAATTATAGATTCAATATTGGCTCTATCACAAAAGAATTTAGTGCAGTTGCTTTACTGCAGTTACAAGAACAAGGCAAATTAAAATTGACCGATAAGATTTCTAAATTCATTCCGGAATTACAAAAATGGGCAAATGAAGTTTCAATTATAGATTTATTGCAATATACAAGTGGGATACCTAATGTCAAATGGGCGGGGATTAAAAATGATAAAGATATTTTTGATGGTTTAAAATTAATCAACTCACTTGACTTTAAACCAAGAACAAATTACGATTATAACAACAATAATGTTTTTTTAAGACACTTTATTGTTGAACGATTAACTGGAATGTCTTATAAAACTTATGTAGAAAAATTCATCTTCAAACCTTGTAAAATGAATTTTTCTATTATGACACCTTTTGAAAATGTAGAAAACATAGCTAAAGGATTTAATAATAATTTAGTTTCGGACAAAACCGACTTACCAATAACCGGTGGTACTTACTTAACAACCTTTGATTTACTGAAATGGGCAAATTGTCTTCATTCAAAAAAAATAATCAATAAAAAATCACTTTACGAAATAGGTCAACAATTTGATTTGCAAGAAACTCAATCCGCTTTGGGAAAAGCAAAATTTAAAGGCGAAAATTTAATTGAGCATTTACATGATGGAAGATCCGGGAATTATGAAGCAATTTTAGTTTCGGATATTGATGAGAAATTTACAGTAATTCTATTAAACAACAACTTTAACGGAAAAGTTTTTGAAATATCAGATGCGATTATAGCAATACTGAAAGACCAAAAATATAGCCTTCCAAAAAATTAATTGAAAAATAATCGATTCCCCGCACCCGCACGAATCCTTTCGTTTGGCTCATAGCGATAATTACGATTTTGGAAAACTAAACATTCTATTTGTCACTAATGTCCTAGCCCAGATGGAAACGGCATCCTGTTGTGGCGGGGTTCGCCACAACAGATATAGTGAACAGCAGGAAGAGCTCCTAAAAAATTAAATAATCAAGACATTACCGTAAATTAAGTATGCCTTGTTATTGATTATGAACCTTAGTCCCTTCAAAACTTTGCCTCTCTTAACCTTTTTGTTTACTTTTGCAAAAAATATATTTCTCAACTTAAAACTGTTTATAGCATGCAACTGTATAACACATTAAGCGCAGAGGAAAGAGCCATCATGATTGATGATGCCGGAAAACAACGTCTTACTTTGTCTTTCTATGCTTATGCGCAAATCTCAAATCCAACACAATTTCGTAACGAATTATTTCTGGCGTGGAACTCACTTGAAGTTTTGGGTCGGATTTATGTAGCCAGTGAGGGAATCAACGCCCAATTATCATTGCCTGCGGATCATTTCTATGCATTCAAAGATTCCATCGAGGTCTACGATTTTATGAAAGGAATCCGATTAAATATTGCCGTAGAACAAGACGATCATTCGTTCTTGAAACTCACCGTAAAAGTCCGTGATAAGATTGTGGCTGACGGTTTAGTCGATGAAACTTTTGATGTGACGAATATTGGAATTCACCTAAAAGCAAGGGAATTCAACGAACTTCTCGAAGATCCAAACACGATTGTAGTCGATATGCGAAATCATTACGAAAGTGAAATTGGACATTTCACCAAAGCTATCAAACCAGATGTGGATACTTTTCGGGAATCATTACCCATTATCGAAGAGCAGCTTACGGAACACAAACAAGACAAAAAACTATTGATGTATTGCACCGGAGGAATTCGCTGCGAAAAAGCCAGTGCTTATTTCAAACATAAAGGTTTTGAAAACGTGTACCAACTTGAAGGCGGAATTATTGAATACACCCGCCAGGTAAAAGCAGAAGGTTTAGAAAGTAAATTCATTGGAAAAAACTTCGTGTTTGATCATCGCTTGGGCGAAAGAATTACAGACGATATTGTTTCGCAATGCCATCAATGTGGCGCACCTTGTGACGTACATACCAATTGCGTGAACGAAGGTTGTCATTTACTTTTTATTCAATGTGACTCTTGCAAGGGAAAAATGGAAAACTGTTGTTCTGCTGAATGTGTAACTATAATTCATTTGCCGGAAGAAGAACAGAAAGCTATTAGACGAGGAATTAAAAACGGAAATAAGATCTTCAAAAAAGGGAAATCAGACGTTTTGACTTTCAAAAATAATCAAGATCCATTAGCAGGAGTTCCGAATCTTAGTGAATTGGCTGAGTCAAAAATTGCTCGCAGAGTAGCTACCGTTCTCAAAAAAGAAATAAAGATCAAAAAACAATACATTGGAAAAGGAACTCACTTTTATCCAAAACCAAGTATTGGTCAGTTTCTAATTGAAGAAAACGAAATCAAAATTGGTGATACGATTCTGATTAAAGGAGCTACAACCGGAGAACAAATAGTAATTATTGAAGAAATGCTGGTGAACGATTTAGCACAAGAAAAAGCAGTTTCTGGAGATACTTGTACTTTTAAATTGCCATTCCGGATTCGATTGTCAGATAAATTATATAAAGTTGTAGATTAGTGGAAATTTAAAACTAATTGTATGCCACATTCCTTTAATAAATTATGGATTCATGCTGTTTGGGCAACCAAAAACAGAGGTGAATTAATTGACTTTTCAATAGAGAAACAAGTATACGACTATATCAGACAAGAATTAATTGAATTGGGATGTCCCGTACGAATCATTAATGGAATGCCAGATCATATTCACGCCTTATTTTTATTAAATCCACAAAAATCAATTGCAGATGTAATAAAACAAATTAAAGGGAGCTCGTCACATTCTATAAATGGAGAAAATTTAATGATTGAAAAATTTGCTTGGCAAACAGGTTATGCCGCTTATTCCGTTAGTGAATCTCAATTAGAATCCGTTTATAATTACATAAAGAATCAAAAGCAACATCATTTAAAGAAAAATTCTCAAGATGAATTTGACGAATTTATAAAATTACATGGGTTAAGCCAAATTTGAAACCGTGGCTATCTTCAAAACACACACAACCATTAAACTATAGCCAACCGTTTCAACGGTTGGAGAAATTCATGAGACAATCTTTGAAAAATAATGTGTTATTCTTTACGTTGCCAACGGTTGAAACCGTGGGCTATATTCTAAACACACACAACCATTAAACTATAGCCAAACGTTTCAACGGTTGGAGACATTCATGAGACAATCTTTGAAAAATAATGTATTGTTCTTTACGTTGCCAACGGTTGAAACCGTAGGCGATGTTCAAAAAACACACAGCCATTAAACTATAGCCAACCGTTTCAACGGTTGGAGACATTCATGAGAAAACCTTTGAAAAATAATGTATTGTTCTTTACGTTGCCAACGGTTAAAACCGTGGCTATCTTCAAAACACACACAACTATTAAACTATAGCCAACCGTTTCAACGGTTGGAGACATTCATGAGACAATCTTTGAAAAATAATGTGTTGTTCTTTATGTTACCAGCGGTTGAAACCGTGGGCTATGTTCAAAAAACAAACAACCATTAAACTACAACCAACCGTTTCAACGGTTGGAGAAATTCATAGGACAAGCTTTGAAAAACAATGTATTGTTCTTTACGTTGCCTACGGTTGAAACCGTAGGCTATGTTCTAAACACACACAGCCATTAAACTATAGCCAACCGTTTCAACAGTTGAAGACATTCATGGGGCAATCTTTGAAATCAAAATAGATATAAAACACATCATATCTTTATAAGAAGGGATTCAAAACTAACCCATTACAAACTAATTTGTAATGGGTTTTTTTATTGAAAATTTATGAGGCATTCGTGCTTTTATGCGTTGTGACGTAAAATTAAAAAATACTATCTTTACACATTAAACGTTTTAAAAACATAAGTTGTGCTCGTCGCAACACTATATATAAAATTATGGCATGTACAAGTTGTTCAACTTCTGATGGTGGATCACCTAAAGGTTGTAAAAATAATGGGACTTGCGGCACCGACAGCTGCAATAAATTGACGGTTTTTGATTGGCTTTCTAATATGAGTCTGCCTAATGGTGACGCCCCTTTTGACTGTGTGGAAGTACGCTTCAAAAACGGCAGAAAAGAATTTTACCGCAATACAGAGAAATTAACGTTAAGCATGGGCGATATCGTGGCTACTGTTGCTTCTCCGGGACACGACATAGGAATTGTTACTTTGACAGGAGAATTAGTTAAAATTCAAATGAAGAAAAAAGGAGCCAATCACCTGGGCAACGAAATTCCGAAAATTTATAGAAAAGCATCCCAAAAAGATATTGATATTTGGTCTGCGGCACGGGAAAAAGAAGAGCCAATGAAGGTGCGCGCACGGGAACTGGCGATTGCTCAAAAACTGGAAATGAAGATTTCAGATATCGAATTTCAAGGGGACGGATCAAAAGCTACGTTTTATTACACGGCAAATGACCGAATTGATTTTCGAGCATTAATTAAAGATTTTGCTAAAGAATTCAGTACCCGAATAGAAATGAAACAAGTAGGTTTCCGTCAGGAAGCAGCTCGTTTAGGCGGAATAGGTTCTTGCGGAAGAGAATTGTGTTGTTCGACTTGGCTGACGGATTTTAGAAGTGTAAATACCTCAGCGGCACGGTACCAACAACTATCTTTGAATCCACAAAAACTAGCCGGACAATGCGGAAAATTGAAATGCTGTTTGAATTATGAACTGGATACGTACATGGATGCTTTGAAAGACTTCCCGGATTTTGAAACAAAATTGGTAACGGAAAAAGGAGATGCCATTTGCCAGAAACAAGATATTTTCAAAGGATTAATGTGGTTTGCCTACACCAATAATTTTGCAAATTGGCACGTATTGAAAATTGATCAAGTCCGAGAAATCATCGCTGAAAACAAACTGAAAAATAAAGTTTCTTCGCTAGAAGATTTTGCAATAGAAATCATTGCAGAACCAGAGAAAAACTTCAATAATGCAATGGGACAAGAAAGTTTAACTCGTTTTGATCAACCCAAAACGAAGAAAAAACCAAATAAAAAACGAAAACCAGGCGGTGAAAATGCAATTGTAGCAAACAGCAACAAACCTGCAAACAATACCCGTCAAACTCCAAATGACAAAAAGCCTGTGGAGCCAAGAAAACCTATAATTATTACTAAAAATGTGGATAAAAAATAGCGCTTTACTTCTTTTGGTAGTAATTCTATTCTGGTCGTGTGATAAAAAAAGGGTTTTTGATGACTATCAATCTGTGGGTAGTGCGTGGCATAAAGACAGCATTGTAACGTTCCATTTACCAGAACTAGATTCCACAAAACGCTATAATTTGTTTGTGAATTTGAGAGCGAATAATGCGTATCAATACAACAATTTGTTCTTAATTGTAGCTTTAGAACTACCTAATGGTTTTACAAAAGTAGACACGCTCGAATACCAAATGGCTGATCCGGAGGGATTACTATTAGGGAATGGATTTTCAGACATAAAAGAAAGCAAACTTTTTTATAAGGAAAATGTACGGTTTCGATCCAAATACACCGTTCATATTAAGCAAGCAGTCAGAGAAAACGGCAAAGTTCCCGGCGTGACGGCTTTAGACGGAGTTACAGATGTAGGTTTTAGAATAGAAAAAAAAGAATAAAATAGTATTATGGCTATCAAAAAAAACAACAGTCCCGCTAAAGATAATGACAAAGACATGGCTCATTACAAAAATATTTTTTGGAAAATATTCTTTGTAGGGTTAGGAAGTCTTGCTTTATTTTTCCTGTTTGCTTCCTGGGGAATCTTCGGTTCGATGCCCTCTTTTGAAGATTTAGAAAATCCCGATTCTAATTTAGCGACTGAGATCATATCCGCTGACGGAGTGGTTTTAGGGAAATATTTCGAAAAAAACAGATCTCAATTAAAGTATTCTGACTTGCCAAAAAATTTGGTTCAAGCACTAATCGCAACGGAAGATGCTCGTTTTTATGAGCATTCCGGCATTGACGGAAGAGGTACTTTGAGAGCCATCTCGAGCTTAGGAACCAGCGGAGGAGCCAGTACCTTGACGCAGCAATTAGCCAAACAATTATTTCACGGAGAAGGATCTAAATTCCTGCCTTTTAGAATTGTACAAAAAATAAAAGAATGGATTATTGCCATCCGATTAGAAAGACAATACACTAAAAATGAAATTATTGCCATGTATTGTAATGTATACGATTTTGGAAACAATTCTGTCGGAGTTAGTTCAGCCGCAAAAACGTATTTTTCTAAAGAACCAAAGGACTTAACCATCAGCGAGTCGGCAATATTAGTGGGAATGTTTAAAAATTCTGGTCTTTACAATCCTGTGAGAAATCCACAAGGAGTGATAAACCGAAGAAATGTAGTGCTTCTGCAATTAGAAAAAGGAAAAATAATTTCAAAAGAAGAAAAAGAAAGACTGCAAGCTTTACCAATCACATTAAAGTTCAAATTAGAAACGCACAAAGACGGAACAGCAACCTATTTCAGAGAATATTTAAGAGACTACCTAAAAAAATGGGCGGAGGAAAATAAAAAACCGGATGGTTCAGATTATGACATCTACAAAGATGGTCTAAAAATCTATACTACCATTGATTCCAGAATGCAACTGCACGCTGAAAAAGCAGTAACGGAGCACATGGCCAATCTTCAAGAAGAATTTTTCGAGCAATCCAAAACAAATAAAAATGCGCCATTTGTCAACATCTCTTCTGTAGAAACACAACGCATTTTAAGCCAAGCCATGAAATCATCGAACAGATGGGCGGTATTAAAATCACTGGAAAAAACGGACGAAGAAATTATAGCATCCTTTAGCATAAAAACTAAAATGAGAGTCTTCTCTTGGAAGGGAGAAAAAGACACTATTATGACGCCATTGGATTCCATTCGGTATTACAAACATTTTTTACAATCCGGACTCATGGCGATGGAACCTCAAACGGGAAATATAAAAGCGTGGGTTGGGGGTATCGATTATAAATATTTTCAATACGATCACGTAGGGCAAGGTGCCAGACAAGTTGGTTCCACTTTCAAGCCTTTTGTTTATGCTACAGCCATAGAGCAATTGAATATGTCACCTTGTGATTCCATTATTGATTCCCCTTTTATGATTAGAAAAGGACGTCATAATGTTACCGAAGATTGGGAACCAAAAAACTCCAACAACAGATACAGCGGAATGGTAACCCTAAAACGAGGATTGGCAAATTCCATCAATATTATATCCGCAAAATTAATAGACCGAGTAGGTCCGGCAGCTGTAGTCGATTTAGCCCATAAATTAGGCGTCAAATCAGAGATTCCGCTTCAGCCTTCCATTGCTTTGGGAGCCGTTGAAATAACCGTCGAAGATATGGTTGCTGCTTACAGCACCTTTGCCAATCAAGGCGTGTATATGAAACCCCAATTTATATCTCGAATCGAAGATAAAGGTGGCGTAATTATTTACGAACCCATCCCTGAATCACATGATGTTTTAAACAAAGACATCGCGTATGCCGTGATCAAATTATTAGAAGGCGTTACGGAAGGCGGGTCCGGAGATCGTCTGCGCACCACCGGCGGCGGAAACGGAGACAAACGCTGGACAGGATATCCCTATCAATTTAAAAATCCTATTGCAGGTAAAACAGGAACTACACAAAACCAATCTGACGGATGGTTTATGGGAATGGTTCCTAATCTTGTAACTGGAGTCTGGGTGGGTTGCGAGGACCGTTCTGCCCGTTTCAAAAGCATAACTTACGGACAAGGTGCCACAGCAGCACTGCCGGTTTGGGGTTATTTTATGAAACTTTGTTACGAAGATCCCGCCCTAAAAGTATCCAAAGCATCCTTTGAAAGACCCGCAAATCTATCCATAAAAGTAGACTGCTACACCGCTCCAAAAGTAATAGACACCACTAATATTGAACAAAATACCGATGAATTTGAATTGTAAAATTTTCATCTGGAGCTAATCCAGCCATCCGCTATATCTTTTAGTCTCCTTAAAAAAGAAGACTAAAAGGATGTCGCTTCTATCTGGGCTAGGCAATTCGTTCTTAAAATTAAATCTTGTTGTTATTAATACTACAAACAGATTGGGTTCTTCTTTAAATTAAAATTCGTCAACTAGCATTCAATTTTATGATTAACAAAAAAGTAAATAACGTACATAAAGCCCTTCAAGGAATTGAAAACGGGATGACCATCATGCTGGGCGGTTTCGGATTATGCGGTATTCCAGAAAATTCCATCGCCGAATTAGTAAAAAAAGAAACTACGGATTTAACCTGTATCTCAAACAATGCAGGAGTAGATAATTTTGGCCTTGGATTGCTTTTGCAAAAACGCCAAATCAAAAAAATGATTTCTTCTTACGTAGGTGAAAATGCCGAATTTGAGAGTCAAATGCTATCTGGAGAACTCGATGTAGAATTAATCCCGCAAGGAACTCTTGCAGAACGATGTCGTGCGGCACAAGCAGGAATTCCAGCTTTTTTTACCCCTGCCGGTTATGGAACTGAAGTAGCCGAAGGGAAGGAAGCACGGGAATTCAACGGAAAAATGCATCTTATGGAATACGCTTTCAAAGCTGATTTTGCCATCGTAAAAGCATGGAAAGGTGATGAAGCCGGCAACCTAGTTTTCAAAGGAACAGCACGAAACTTTAATCCTTGTATGGCCGGAGCGGCAAAAATAACTATCGCCGAAGTAGAAGAATTATTGCCTGTAGGTAGTTTAGATCCAAACGAAATTCATATTCCAGGAATACTTGTAAATAGAATTTTTCAAGGTGTGAAATATGAAAAAAGAATTGAACAAAGAACCGTGAGAAAAATTTTCTGATTATGGCTTTAGATAAAAATCAAATTGCAAAACGCATTGCAAAAGAATTAAAACACAACTACTATGTGAATCTCGGAATCGGGATTCCAACATTAGTTGCTAATTATGTCCCAGAAGGAATTGACGTCGAATTTCAAAGTGAAAACGGAATTCTCGGCATGGGTCCATTCCCTTTAGAAGGCGATGAAGACGCTGATTTAATCAACGCCGGAAAACAAACCATAACTACTTTGCCTGGAGCCAGTTTCTTCGACTCCGCATTCAGTTTTGGAATGATTCGGGGACAACATGTTGACTTAACAATCCTTGGTGCAATGGAAGTTTCCGAAAATGGTGATATTGCCAACTGGAAAATTCCTGGTAAAATGGTCAAAGGAATGGGTGGGGCAATGGATTTAGTGGCTTCTGCCGAGAATATTATTGTAGCCATGATGCATGTCAACAAAGCTGGCGAATCTAAAATACTTAAAAAATGTACCTTGCCTTTAACGGGGGTAGGTTGCGTTAAAAAAGTCGTTACTGAACTAGCCGTTTTAGAAATAGCCCCACAAGGCTTCAAATTATTGGAACGCGCACCGGGTGTAACTGTAGCGCATATTATTGCTTCTACTGAGGCGGATTTGATCATAGAAGGTGAAATTCCGGAAATGGTTATTGAGTAGCCCGAGTCTTAAAAATACAAAAAAACCACAATTTAATGAAATTTAGGGCTTTTTGTATTTAGTGATTTAGGTTCTAAAAATTGTATTTCCCTCCAAGGTAAATACTCCTTCCGCTAGCATTAATTCCAGAGGCAAAAGTCCTGTATTGTATATCTAAAACATTTTCAATACCGGAATAAACAGTGAACTGTTCCGTTAAAGATAATGATCCTTTCAAATTATAGGTTTCCCAAGAAGGCATTCCATTTTTTGGAGCATATTGCAAATTATCTTCTCCACTAGGCGAGTAATTGCTCAACTCTTTTTTTCCATTATACAACATATATAAATCCAAATTTACTAGTTTACTTTCATATTTAAAACCTGTTTTTCCATAAAATGGAGCAACATGGTCTAAAGGAAAATTACCCACCGCATTTTGGACTCTACCGTGAGTAAAATTGAAAGTGCCATAAAACAAGAATGATTTTGTGATATAACTTCTTAAGGTAGAGGAAATTCCGCTAATATTTCCTTTTCCTTGATTTTGATTGGCAAGAATGAGACTGTTTTTTCCTTCATAAACAATCGAAGATTGTCCGTTTAACGTAAAAGAACCCGTTATTATTGCATCATACAGTCTTGTGTAATAAAAAATATTTTCAAACTGAAAACGTTTACCTTCCCAAAAAGTAATGCTCAAATCAGCCGTTACTGATTTTTCAGGCCTCAAATCTTTGTTTGGTACAATTAAAGTTCCTGCTGCCGATTCGAATATTTTTGCTAAATCATCAATGTTTGCAACTCGAAATGCAGAAGCTAAATTAAAACCTATTTTTGTGTTTTCGCTGGCATTATTTACAATTCCAACGGCACCGCTATAGGTAAAGTTTTTTTGTGATACGCTAGTATAAGGTAAATTCAGAAAATTGGTTAAAATTTCGCTATTCAAAGTCGTGTAACCAGCCCTAGCACTTACATTACACGAGGCTGTTTTGTTAATGTCATTGCTGTAGGATGCAAAACCTTCGGCTCTAAAAGTATTGTTTTTTCCATCTGGATAACGCGAATCAGTAATGCTTTCAGCATTAGTTAAAATATTTTTTTTATTTCCTAAAGAATTTAAATTATCATAATAAACATCGGCGCCATAAATAAAATCACCATTACCTATTTTTGTTTTAAAATCAGAATTGATGGCAAATATCGAAACTTTTTCAATCCTTGAACTTTGCGTTGGATTGCCGAAATTACGGGTAATTCTACTTTCTTCGATGTTTTGATAACTGGCAACCAAATTCATATCACTGTTTAAGAATACCTTCTTTTTGTCTAATTTATAAGAAGAAATTAACCTTTTTTGTGGACCATAATTCCAAACTGCAGATTTAAATTTTCCGTTTGAACTCAAATCAGTTAGCCTGTCATATCTGGGAATGTTTGATGTGGTAGAAAATTGTAAATTTATACTATGTCGTGTGCTGATATTCTGCTGAAAAATAATTTTTTGCATAAAATCATATTGTTTATATCCAGAAAATTTTTGCACATATTTATCATCATTAGCAACTTTAATGTCAATACCATCTTTGGTTACCACATAAAAAGGTCTTTCTCCAAAAAAATCATTGCTACCATTTTTATGTTTTCCCATTTTTAAATCCCCATAATCATTATAGGAGAATGAAGTTAAGTAACCCCATTTTTGACCCGCAAAGTTGAAATCTAAATGACCTGATTTTCCTTGGTTTGCAGAGTTATAATTTGTTAAAGCAGTTCCGCTAACCTTTTGGTTTTCCGTATCGGAAAGCAATTTTGCAATTTTAGTTTGTAAATAAATGGCTCCGCCAAGCGCATCACTTCCGTGAATAGTAGATGATGGTCCAAAAAGCACGTCTACATTTTCAAGCATATTTTTATCAACAGTAATTATGTTTTGCAAATGTCCAGCTCTGTAAATTAAGTTATTCATTCGGATTCCATCAACGAGTAATAAAATTCTACTGGATTCAAAACCCCTAATAACAGGGCTTCCGCCGCCCTGTTGCGATTTTTGAACTGCTAAAGTCCCCGAATTCCCTAACACATCGGCACTGGACTGGAAGTTATTAAACTCGATTTCTTTTTTAGAAATACTTTCAATTTGTTGCGTAATTTTTCTTTTTGGTTTTGCAAATCGTTGTGTACTTACAACTACTTCATCTAATCCTATTGAATTTATAATGTCTTTTTTAGTTTGGGAAAATCCCGACAAAGAGTAAATACAAACCATTACGATTATTATTATTTTCATGTTTGTGTAATTAATTTTGTTTAAAATAGATACTTCAAAAAAAAACATGGAGTATCTAATAGTGAATAGATAAAGGATCTAGTTTTTAAATTAAATTGAGTATTATGATTTTTAATTATATCAATTTTAAAATCAATTTTAAAACCAAAATTCACTTTGTTTTTTTGTAAGAGGTGATTAAAGAGAAAGATTCGTTTTTACTTACTTTTAAAATAGCATTTGTCGTAATTTCAATCTCAAAACAAAAATCTCAAATAATCAGTTGTTTTTGATTTTTACAGGGAAATTCAGCTTTTAATTCAGCTTTTAGAAAAACCAAGTCGCCACAAAAATAGCCGTAATCACACAAATCAAATCGACTATAAGCATCGTTCCTAATGCATAACGCGTATTTTTAATATTTACGGAACCAAAATAAACGGCTATCACATAGAAAGTACTTTCGGCACTACATTGAAAAATACTACTCAATCTTGCCGTTAAGGAATCAGCACCAAAAGTATTCATTGAGTCAATCAAAAATCCTCTTGATCCTGCAGAACTAAAGGGACGAAGCAACGCAACTGGTAAGGCATCCGTGATTTGCTTGCTAACACCCATATTTGAGAAAATAAAAGCGATCCAATTGCTAATAATTTCAAATAAACCACTGTTTCTAAATAAAGAAATGGCAACCAACATTCCCAATACATAAGGAAAAATAGTTACTCCAGTTTTCACACCATTGTTTGCTCCTACTACAAAAGAATCAAAAACTGTAGTACTTGCGACCGTAAACTTCTTCTCATTTATAAAGGAGAAAATCAGGGTAAAAGCAATAATTCCAATTAATATTAAAGCAGAAAGATTAGCCGTAAAATAGTTTTTCCCGATTAAATCTAAATGGTTCACATACATCAACAAACCAACAATTGCAGCTATTAAAACCATCAATACAATCACTAGAGAAGCACTTTTGAAATTGATTTTTTGCTTCACTCCAACAATTAGAAATGCTGCAATAGTTCCTATAAAAGAAGTGATAATACAAGGTAACATCACATCCGCCGGATTGCTGGCATTAGCCGCAGCACGATACCCTATAATAGAGGTTGCAATCAAAGTAAGACCTGAAGCATGCAAACACATGAACATAATTTGTGCATCACTAGCCTTATCTTTCTCAGGATTTATCTCTTGTAAACTCTCCATGGCTTTTAGACCAAAAGGAGTTGCAGCAGAATCTAATCCTAAGAAATTAGCAGCAAAATTTAAGGTCATATAGGAAATGGAAGGATGATTTTTAGGAATACTAGGAAACACTTTTACAAAAACTGGACTCAATGCTTTCGCTAACTTTCCAGAAGCTCCGGAGATGATTAAAAGCTCCATTAATCCACAGAAAAAGGCCAAGTAAGCCATCAACGGAAGGACTAAATCAAGCAAAGTACTTTTGCACGTTGGCAGTAAACCATCTGATTTTTGAACGCCACTGTATATTTTTACGGTTTTGTTTTTATAAACATAAGTCGTATCCGCATTTAGCGTATCACGATTAATTATCATGGTTTGTTCTGGTGCTTTTTTGATGCTGTCTTTAATAAAAGCAGGAAGTTCTTCGACAAATTTCTCCGAAACCAGAATTGGATCATCTTTCTTTCCATTCAAAACGTGGTCAATAGTATAACTGTCTCCCGAAAACAAACTAAACACTACAAATACAATTGCTGAAATAAAAATGACTAACCAAAATCTACTCAATACCATAATCTATAATTTTTGTAAATGTAAAAATTTAAAAAGTTTAACCGTAAATTCGCTAATAAAAATAAACCAGGAATAAACATTTCGATTCGCAAAATATCCAATTTGCGAATTGGCGGTAAATTATCACACATGAATTATTTCGTCCTCAATCAATAATTCTTCCCGTCTTAATCTCAAGAAAATCTGCGCCACGGCGATCGTGTCTTTCTCACAATAGGTTACAATACGATCAATATCTTTGTCTACATAAAATACATGTCCTACCTGGCTACCGTCGATATCGCCTTTTGGAGAAGGGATTCCAAGGACTTTACACATCAATTTCAAAGAAGTAAAATGCTTGTAATCGCCAAATTTCCACAATTCCAAGGTATCCAAATGGGGGATTTCCCATGGTTTTTTTCCAAATAAATTCAGTTTGTTTGGAATGGCGATTTGGTTGATAATCATGCGTCGGGCAAGGAACGGAATATCGAATTCCTTGGCATTGTGCCCACACAAAACATGTTGCGGCTGGTTGAAATGAGTATTCAGCAAAGTATTAAAATCTAACAATAGTTTCTTTTCTTCACCAAAAAAAGAAGTCACCCTAAAATTCCGAATATCGCCTTTGATGGTAAAATAACCCACCGAAATACAAACGATTTTCCCAAACTCGGCCCAAATTCCCGCACGATCGTAGAAATCCTCGGGAGTATATTCGTCTTTGCGCTGGTATTGGGTTTTATGTTCCCAAAGATCTTGCATTTCAGCATCTAATGCATTGAAATCTTCGGCTTCCGGAACGGTTTCGATGTCCAGAAACAGAATGTTATTGAGGTTTATTTTTTCTATCATTTGATGGCACGCAGCTTACGTGGATTTTTACAGATTTTTACAGATTTTCTTAAACGAATATACCAAATTTATTCATCAACAACTAAAACAAACTTTGTTGCGTCGTTGGATTCTCATGTTCCAATAACCATTTTTTTCGCCATAATCCGCCTGCATATCCTGTTAGTGAACCATCTGTTCCAATGACTCTGTGACAGGGCACGACAATCCAAAGCGGATTTTTCCCGTTAGCAGATGCAACGGCTCTAATGGCTTTGACATCACCCAAAATTTTGGATTGTTCGAGATATGTTCTCGTTTTCCCATAAGGAATGTCCAGTAAAGATTTCCAGACTTTTTGTTGGAATTCAGTCCCTTTTGGATTTAATTTAAAATCGAAATCGGTTCTCTTGCCTTCAAAATATTCGTTGAGTTGTACAACGGCTTGTTGTAAAACAGCCTGAATTGTATTTGAACACAACCCTTCTTCGGTGACTGAAATTCGTGATATTCCACTTTCATCGCCTATGATTTTGGCAATTCCCAATGGCGTTTTGATGTATGCGGTTTCCATATTTTAAAGATAAAAAAAATACCCACATTGTTCCTAAAGAAGTAATAAAGTTCAGAAATAAATGCACTTAAAGTGTTTTGAGCATAAAAAAACCATTCGCAGAGACGAATGGTTCTTGTATTTTAACCCCGATAGCAGCGGCATCTCGCGATTTAGAAAAACAAGGCTTTTTATCCGTAGTTTTTATTTATCGGGAATACAGCGGATAGCGGGAGTAGCTCCTAAAAAACGCCAGGATTATTTCAAATTGGAATATACGTATGCTTCCAAGGCTTTCAATTCGTCATCAGACATGGCTTTGGTAACCACGAAGTTTGTTTTCATCACTTCATACTGGCTAGGATCAACAATAGGCTCGCCTTCGCCTTTCAAAAACGTTACGATACTTGCGTTTTTATCTTTATAAATCTTAGCAATATCCTGCAGGCTAGGCCCTATAACCTTTTTGTCAACCTGATGGCAGGCCACACAATTTCCTTTCCCTTTGAAAATTTCTTCTCCCAATTGCTCTGGTGTTTGAGCAATTTCTTCGGTAGTGGTTGGGTATAAAGGTTCTTTTTTGGCTTCTTCTTTTTTACAAGAAGCTAAGGCTAAAACGGCAAATAAAAACAATGTCTTTCTCATGTTAATTTCTTTAATTATAGGTGGCTCAGTGGCTAGAATTACCATCCAATATACTTGGGTGGCTGAATTTGATTCAGATTCAAATATACTAAAATTTGTGCTCTGTGATGGGTAACATGGTCTTGCATCAAATTAAGTATTTGCAATTTTGATTTTTGACCCGCAAAAAAAGTAACTTTTTGGGATAATTCAGCATCATTGGTTTTTTGGACAACTCTTTTTGCTGCATCAAAAGAGGTTTTTATCTCTTGGATTATTTGTGCTTTTGAAAGCCCTTTTACGGCTTCTTTTTTCACATATTTCTCTTCCGAAAAATAAGTTGTGCCCAACCAATTCATGTTATCTTGTATGTGAAATAATTGTTCTTTAAAGGACATTTCACGTTCAGCGGGTTTATAATCATATTTATCTTCCGGCATAGCTTCTGCAACGGCCACTAAATAATCTTTGGAATTATCCCATTTCTCTATGAAAGTAGAAACTACTTCCGCTTGTGCAAAAATGCTATTGGAAAGCAATAAAACCACTATTATTAAACATTTTTTCATTTCTATTTGTTAAGAAGTATTGCAGCCTCTTTCGCAAAATAGGTCGAAATCAAACTGGCTCCCGCTCGTTTGATACACATTAATTGCTCCATCATAATTTTATCGTGATCGAGCCAACCTCTTTCGGCAGCGGCTTTGATCATTGCATATTCACCCGAAACGTGGTAGACTGTTACCGGCACATTTACCGCATTTTTAACTTCGCGAACGATATCTAAATACGCAATTCCCGGTTTTACCATCACCATATCAGCACCTTCCTCTACGTCCCACAAGGCTTCTTTTATGGCTTCAATGCGATTGGCATAATCCATTTGGTATGTTTTTTTATCTTTTGGAATTTCAGTGGCGTCAACAGGAGCGCTGTCTAACGCGTCACGGAACGGCCCGTAAAATGCCGACGCGTATTTAGCCGAATAACTCATGATGCCTACGTTATGAAAACCGGCAGTATCCAGACCCTCGCGCAAACGCAATACACGTCCGTCCATCATGTCCGATGGCGCTACAAAATCGGCTCCGGCCTGCGCATGAGAAACAGCCATTTTTACCAAAGCATCATTCGTCGAATCGTTTTCTATATCACCTTTTGCAATGATTCCGTCATGTCCATAAATAGAATAAGGATCCAAAGCCACATCAGGCATTACAATCATTTCCGGACAAGCAGCTTTGATGGCACGTATGGCATTTTGCATCAATCCGTTTGGATTCCACGCTTCCAGTCCCGTATTGTCTTTTAAATTTTCACTTACTTTTACATAAATATTTACTGCACGAATGCCCAATGCAAATATTTCTTTGACTTCTTCTACAGTTAAATCTATCGAACGACGGAATATACCCGGCATGGAAGAAATTTCTACTTGTACATTTTCGCCTTCAGCTATAAACATAGGAAACATAAAATCCGATGGACTTAAACTCGTTTCACGAACTAAACTCCTTATGGATTCGTTTGTTCTTAATCTTCTGCCTCTGTGTAATGGGAACATATATTTTCGTTTAAAGTTTCAGGTTTAAAAGTTTAAAGTTAAACCCATTTAAAATTTAAAATTCAGAATTTAAAATAAATCTAAAGCCAATCTCTTGGGTTTTCTAATACGTGAACTAATTTTTCTTCTTCGCTTCCCGCTTCCGGATGATGATCGTACACCCATTGTACATTTGGTGGCAAACTCATCAGGATACTTTCGATTCTTCCGTTGGTTTTTAGTCCAAATAAAGTGCCTTTGTCATGAACCAAATTAAACTCGACATAACGACCGCGGCGTATTTCTTGCCACGTTCTATTTTCTGGCGTATAGGGTAAATCTTTTCTTTTTTCTACAATTGGAACATAGGCTTCGAGGAAACTATTGCCGACTTCTGAAACGTAATTGAACCAATCTTGCATACTCATCTCTGGAGTTACTTTGCAATAATCGAAAAACAAGCCGCCAATTCCTCGTGCTTCATTGCGATGCGCATTCCAGAAATAGGCATCACATTGTTTCTTATATTTTGGATAAAACTCCGGATTGTGTTTGTCGCAAGCAGTTTTACAGGTTTGATGAAAATGAATTGCATCTTCTTCAAACAGATAATAGGGTGTTAAATCTTGTCCGCCACCAAACCATTGCTGAATTACATTTCCGTTATCATCGTACATTTCGAAATAGCGCCAGTTGGCATGAACCGCAGGAACCATTGGATTTTTTGGATGCATTACCAAACTTAATCCACAGGCAAAAAAATCAGCTTCGCCCACATTAAACATTTTTTGCATGGCTTCGGGTAACTTCCCGTGAACTGCCGAAATATTCACGCCACCTTTTTCGAAAACTTTTCCGTTTTCGATCACGCGGGTTCTTCCTCCTCCTCCTTCCGGCCGTTCCCAAAGGTCTTCACGGAATTTGGCTTGACCTTCAACCGCTTCCAATCCTTCACAGATTTGGTCTTGAAGGTTTTGTATGTAGGTGTAAAATTGTTGTTTCATTTTAAGTTAAAAGTGTTTAAATTATTTTTTAGTTTTTTTAAACCACTAAATAATAATGCTTTAAAAATAAAAGTGACTAAAAAGCGACTAAAAGTATCTAAATTAATTCCCAATAATACCCAGGTGTACACTTTATCTTCCAAAACACCCCTACAAGGTTAAAAAAACCTTGTAGTAAAGACTGCAAACTGAACACTAATTACTGTATACTATTTCCCGTACTCCTTCACCGCATCAATAAACGCTTTCGCGTGATCCACAGGAATATTTGGTAAAATTCCGTGACCTAAATTCACGATGTATTTGTCTTTTCCGAATTCGTCAATCATTTCATGTACCATTTTCTTGATAACCGGAATTGGAGATAACAATCTGGAAGGATCAAAATTTCCTTGTAATGTGATGTTTCCGCCAGACAAGTATCTTGCATTTCTTGGAGAACACGTCCAATCTACACCAAGTGCCGAAGCCCTACTTTTTCCCATTTCATTCAATGCAAACCAACATCCTTTTCCGAAAACGATAACCGGTGCATCATCAGCCAAAGCTTCAATGATTTGATTGATATATTTCCAAGAGAATTCCTGATAATCAACTGGAGATAACATTCCGCCCCAAGAGTCAAAAATTTGAACAGCATCCACTCCTGATTTCACTTTTTCTTTCAAATATAAAATCGTGGTATCAGTGATTTTTTGCAATAAAACATGCGCAGCTTCTGGGTGTTGGAAACAAAATCCTTTGGCCATATCAAAACTTTTAGAACCTTTCCCTTCAACAGCATAACACATAATTGTCCAAGGAGAACCTGCAAAACCAATTAACGGCACCTCATCATTCAACATTTCCTTAGTCAATTTGATAGCGTCAAAAACGTACCCTAATGTTTCATGAACATCTGGTACAATTACTTTCTCCACATCTTGAATCGTACGAATTGGATTTGGTAAAAATGGACCGAAATTTTCTTTCATCAACACTTCAATTCCCATGGCTTGCGGAATTACCAAGATATCTGAAAACAAAATGGCAGCATCCGGAGCAATTCTGCGAATCGGCATCATCGTTATTTCGGCTGCTAATTCCGGAGTCTGACAACGGGTAAAAAAATCATATTTATCACGCAATGCGATAAATTCCGGCAAAAACCGTCCGGCTTGACGCATCATCCAAACTGGCGGACGTTGTACTGTTTCTCCTTTTAGTGCTCTTAAAAATAGGTCGTTTTTGATCATGTATTTAAATTTTAGCGGATTGCTAGATGCTTTCCGGTGTATAATATTCAATAACTTCCAAAATCACGGCTTCGATAGTTGGTGTTTCGGGAATTACTATGTTTTTAATTTTCTTTGTTTCTAATGCTGCTGCTGTAGTAGTGCCTACGCAAAAACAAACTTCATTCTTGATTTTATTATTTGTCAAATAACTTTCAACGGCAGATGGGCTAAAAAACAGAATTCCGTCAAAATTTTCTTGGTCTGATATTTTAAAAGGCGCTGGTGTTGTTTGATACACTTCGATTTCATTAAAAATTATTCCGGCACTTTTTAATGCTTCAGGCAACGTTTCTTTACGCAAATTTCCGCTCAAAAAAGTATAGCTTTCTTTATTGTAAATTAAAGTGATTATTTCGGCTAATTCAGAGGCATAATCCAAATACACATCAACTGTAAAGCCATGCAATTCCAGTAATTCTTTGGTTTTAATACCTACACAAAAAACAGGTTTAGTCTTTAAAACTTCCCAACCGTTTTGTTCTATCAAACTTAAAACAGCATTTTGGCTGCTAAAAATTAAGTTGTTGTTGATGGTACTGAGTTCGAAAAGGTTGTTTTTTATTTCGATGAAATCTTGTTCCAAAAGATCAAAATTAGCATCAATAAATACTTGCCTTTGTTCTGCCGATAATGTTTTGGTGGATAAAATGCTTGTTTGGCTCATTATTTCTTCAAATTAATTTTAATTGCTGTCATCAATTCTGCTCCGCCATTTTCTAAAATTTCTTTGGCACAATAAAAGCCTAATTTCTTCCATTCCTGCATCGGAACGATTTTTTCTATTTCGATTTTTTGTTTCCCATCAATTGAAAACAAAACGCCTTTGAATACTATTTCCTCTTCTGTAAATACTGCCAAAGCGCCAATTGGTGCCGTACAACCGCCTTCGAGTGTTTTCAGAAACTGTCTTTCAATGTGTGTACATACCTCGGCATCAATATCATTTAACTCAGAAACGGCCTCTCTGCAAAATTCATCTTTTGCCATCGCAACAATCACCATTGCGCCTTGAGCTGGCGCCGGAATCATCCAATCCAAGTCGATATAATTAGAAGGTTTCAAGTTGATTCTTTCCAAACCTGCTGCCGCAAAAACGGCTCCGTTCCAACCGCTTTCCTGCAATTTCTGCATTCTCGTATTGACGTTTCCACGTAAATCAACTACTTTATGGTTGGGGTATTTATTGAGCCATTGTGCCTGACGACGCAAACTGCCTGTGGCAATTGTTCCTGCTCCATTACGAAAATCAAGGGTTCCTTTGTACACTAGGATATCTAACGTATTGGCTCTTTCCAAAACTGCTGCTTGTACAATTCCTATTGGCAAAGCCGTAGGAACATCTTTCATGGAATGCACCGCAATATCAACCTGACCGTTGATCATGGCAATATCAAGTGTTTTAGTAAAAATGCCTGTGATTCCTAATTCGTAAAGTGGTTTGTCAAGGATAATATCTCCTTGCGATTTTACCGCTATAATTTCGGTTTTATAGCCTAAATCATTTAGTTTTTTTTCGACGGTATGGGCTTGCCAGAGTGCGAGTTCACTGTCTCGGGTTCCTATGCGTATTGTTTTGTTTGCCATTTTTATTTTTTCAAACCAAGAGGAATTAAAGGTTTATTTTAATGAAATTTAATTCCTTAATGGTGTAAATTTTATTTTGTAGTCGCTCCTATTTTGAAAACTTTCTCAATCCAATCGATGCTTTCATCCACCATCGTATCATCATCTTTCAAATGGTTGGCAAAATGTGTAGTTATTTTTTGGATAATTCTGTTGCTGATAATCTCTGCTTGTTCTTCGTTGAAATTTGAAATTTTCTTGCTTTGAAAATCCAATTCGGATGTTTTTATCGCATTCAATTTTGCTTTCAAAGCATTGATAGTAGGGGCAAATTTTCTGCCTTTGGTCCACGTAGTAAATTCTTCTTTGATTTCTTCAATGATGGCTTCAGCAGCGGGAATGTGTTTTTTTCTATTTTCTAAAGTTTCATCTGTTAATTGTGACAAATAATCCATGTGAATCAGCGTAACACCTTCTAATTCCTCGACATTTTCATTTACATTTTTAGGAATTGATAGATCCAAAATCAATATTGGTTTTTTCAAATTCAGAATCGCTTTGTCAATAGTAGGATTCTGTGCGCCGGTAGCTACCACAACAACATCTGCTTTTTGCAGTTCCAAATGCAGTTCCGAATAATCTTTCACAATTAGATTCAGTTTTCCGGCTAGTTTCTCTGCTTTTTCTTTGGTTCTGTTGATAAGTGTAATGTGTTCGTTTTTAGTGTGTTTTACTAAATTTTCACACGTATTTCTACCAATTTTTCCAGTACCAAACAATAGAATATTTTTGTTCCCAATGTCTTGCACATTGTTAATAATATAACGAACCGCAGCAAAAGAAACCGAAGTAGCTCCAGAACTAATTTCGGTATCGGTTTTTATTTTTTTACTGGCTTGAATCACCGCATTCACCAATCGTTCCATAAAAGCATTGGCTAAGCCCAATGATTTTGATTGTGAAAATGAGTTTCTTATTTGGGCAATAATTTCAAAATCACCCAGAATCTGACTGTCTAAACCCGTTCCCACACGAAACATGTGGCTGACGGCTTCTTGATTTTTATAGACAAAACCCACTTTTTGAAAAGCTTCAACTGAGCCTTGACTGTTCTCGCAGATTAATTTGATCAATTGAAACGGATGTTCCGCATAACCGTAAATCTCTGTACGGTTACAGGTAGAAGTAACTATTAAACTCTCTATTCCTTCATTCTTAGCTTGTTCCAAAACCCGCGTTTTTGCTGCGGCATCTAAACTAAACTTTCCTCTAATCTCAGCATCTGCTTTTTTATAGCTTAATCCTACGGAGTAAAAATAATGATGCTTTGATGTGTTATTGTTTTCCATATTTGCACTTTTCCTAAAAGTGAGGCAAAATTATCACTATAGTATTTATAAAAGTAACGCTAGAAGTTCTTTTTGTATCGCTCAGTGATTTTTTAATTCCAAATGGTCAGAATACTGCAAAAAAGGCTACTTTTGTAATGAATTCAAGTTGTTTGAATTACTTTATTTAAAGTGGTTCTAAATAAAATAACTTGATGAATATCATTTTCATTTAAAAAAAATATCGCTATGGGTTCTCAGGAAATTATAAAAATTGAGGATGATTTCACACTCATTCGCTTTCAGAATGACAGCAACGATTCTTTTAATGCGCAACGGGAAGTGGGCAGCGGTTTGATTCAGTTTCATTTTGGAATCAAAGGAAAAGCGAAATTCATTTTCAACCAAGGCAATTATGCTTTGGAACTGAAAGAGGAAAAATCATTGTTGCTGTACAACCCACAAAAAGAACTGCCTTTAAATCTGGAGTTAGCACCTAATTCTTGGGTAATCTCTGTGATTATTTCTATCAAAAAATTCCATGCTTTATTTTCGACCGAAGCCGATTATATTACTTTTTTAAGCGCAGATAATAAGGACAAAAAATATTATAACGAAGGTAATATCAGTCCCTCGATGGCGATTGTTTTATCGCAATTATTTCATTATAACTTGCATCCCTCCATAAAAAACTTGTATTACAAAGGCAAAGGATACGAATTATTGAGTTTGTATTTCAATAGAACTGAAGATCCAAACGCAGAACAATGTCCGTTTCTAATTGATGAGGACAATGTCATGAAAATTAAAAAAGCCAAAGAAATCATCATAGCCAATATGGCTGAACCACCCGGATTACAGGAATTGGCGGATGAAATAGGGCTGAATCTAAAGAAACTAAAAATGGGTTTCAAACAAATTTATGGCGATACCGTTTATGGTTTTCTGTTTGACTACAAAATGGATTTTGCTCGAAAATTACTCGATAGCGGCTCCTATAATGTAAACGAAGTAGGATTGAAAATTGGCTACAGCACCGGAAGCCATTTCATAGCGGCATTTAAGAAAAAATTTGCCACTACGCCCAAAAAATACTTGATGTCGATCAATCCAAATATGTCCTAAACAATTGATTTCATATATTAAACAATAAATAAAAAATAGTTAATCGCAATTTATAAAAAAGTAAGTTTATTTACTTTTGTACCAACAAAAAAAGATAACATGAAAGGTGTATTATTAGTTAATTTAGGTTCTCCGGAAAGTCCAACTCCAAAGGATGTAAAATCGTATTTAGATGAATTTTTAATGGACAAATACGTAATTGACGTTCCGTTTTTGTTACGAGCATTATTAGTTCGTGGTATAATTTTGCAAACAAGACCTAAAAAATCTGCTGCCGCTTACGCAAAAATATGGTGGGACGAAGGGTCTCCTCTGGTGGTTATTTCCAAAAGAATGCACGAAAAAGTACAAAAATTAGTTGATGTACCCGTTTCCCTAGCAATGCGTTACGGAAACCCATCCTTATTGTCCGGCTTACAAGAGTTACATGATAAAGGCGTGACCGAGGTGTTGTTTTTTCCTTTGTACCCGCAACATGCAATGGCATCTACCACCACAATAATAGAACTGGCCGAAGAGTACCGTAAAAAGTATTTTCCGGGTATGAAATTCACGATAGTTCCTGCGTTTTACAACAAACCAGATTATCTCAAAAACTTGGCTGATTCCATTAAAGGTCATCTAGAAGGTTTTGACTATGATCATTTATTATTCTCCTACCATGGAATTCCGGAGCGTCATATTCGCAAAACGGATATCACAAAATCACATTGTAAAATTGACGGTTCATGCTGCAACACCCCGTCGCCGGCACATGAGTTTTGTTACCGCCATCAATGTTATGAAACGACCAAACAAGTTGTAAAATTGCTGGGAATTCCAGAAGGAAAATACAGCCAGACTTTTCAATCGCGCTTAGCCGGAGACAAATGGTTGACACCATATACAGACGTTGAAGTAAACAAAATGCCAGAGAAAGGAATCAAAAACCTGGCTGTTGTAACGCCTGCTTTTGTATCGGATTGCTTGGAAACTTTGGAAGAAATTGCCATGGAAGCCAATCATGAATTTAAGGCTCACGGAGGAGAAAATTTTAAAGCAATTCCTTGTTTAAATGATGGTGACGACTGGTGTAAAACCGTAAGTAATTGGATTTCAAGCTGGTCCAATGCTTCATCATCACTTAAACTTGACTCCGAAAAAATTAACGCTTAAATGACTGTTACCGCCGATGAACTAGGAACACAAGACATTAAAAAACTCTTGATAAAACAGGCAGTTCCGTCTTCTATTGGGATTTTATTCATGTCGGTTAATATCTTGATTGATACCATATTTGTTGGACAATGGATTGGTTCTTTGGCCATTGCTGCGGTAACCGTAGTTCTGCCCATCACCTTTTTGATTTCTTCTCTGGGAATGGCGATTGGTGTGGGCGGAGGATCTGTACTTTCCAGAGCATTGGGAGCCAGTCACAAGGAAAAAGCACTTCAAACATTTGGCAACCAAATCATGATGACTTTTTTATTGGCTTCTGTTTTTGTGGTATTTGGTCTTTTTTTTAGTGACGAAATGCTAATGCTTTTTGGCGCGAAAGGAGCCATAATGGAACCCGCAAAAGAATTTTTTATCCCCATAATTATAAGCGTTCCGTTTTTGGCACTTTGCATGATGGGAAACAACGTGATTCGCGCCGAAGGCAAGGCCAAGTTTGCGATGGTCTCCATGATTATTCCTGCATTTGTCAATATTGCATTGGATATTATTTTTATCAAATACTTAGATTTAGGTATGTTTGGCGCTGCTTTGGCTACTGCCATATCCTATTTTACCTGTTTCTTGTTTGTACTTTGGTTTTTTGTTTTCAAAAGTGAACTTCAACTGAAAATGAAGCATTTTAAATTTAAAATGCCCATTGTCAAAGAAATCGCTGAGTTGAGTTTTGTGACTTTTTCAAGACAAGGAGTTGTGAGCATTTTAGCCATCATCCTGAATCATACTTTATATACGTATGGCGGCGAACATTCTGTTGCTATTTATGGAATTATCAGTCGAATGCTGATGTTTTCCTTGTTTCCTATCCTGGGAATTACGCAAGGATTTCTGCCAATTGCCGGTTTTAATTACGGTGCCGGAAATTATGAAAGAGTCAAAGAAAGTGTGCTGCTTTCGATAAAATACGCCGCCTTTTTAGCCACCGTTATTTTTGTGGTTATTCTAATTTTTGCCAAACCTATCGTTGCTGTTTTTACTACAGATCCACTCGTGATTGATCAAACTCCGGAAGCGTTGCGTTGGGTTTTTGCGGCTTCGCCAATCATAGCCGTTCAGTTAATTGGCGCGGCTTATTTTCAAGCGGCGGGAAAGGCAAAAAAAGCATTGCTTTTGACCTTAAGCAAACAAGGATTTTTCCTGATTCCGTTAGTGCTAATTCTACCAAATTTTTTAGGTATTTTTGGAGTGTGGTTTGCATTCCCAATTGCAGATATCTTATCAACAATACTAACTGGCTATTTTCTAAAAAAAGAAATGAATACAAAACTGATTCAAACTAACGATGGAATACTATAATTACCTTAAATCTCTGCACCTCATCTTTGTAATTACATGGTTTGCAGGATTGTTTTATATTGTACGCTTATTCGTGTACCAAATTGAAGCGGCACAAAAACAATCGCCAGAGAAAGAAATTCTGCAAAAACAATACAAAATAATGACCTATCGCTTGTGGTATATTATCACTTGGCCTTCGGCTGTTTTAGCGAGTATATTTGCCTTTTCATTACTTTATCTGAATCCAAGTTTAATTCAGTTAGATTATATGCAAGTAAAATTTGGCTTTGTTTTTGCACTTTATTTATACCATGGAAAATGCCAACAAATTTACAATCATTTGCAAAATGATGAAATAAAATACAGTTCAAACTTTATGCGGTTGTGGAATGAAGGTGCGACCATAATTTTATTTGCAGTCGTTTTTTTAATCATTGTCAAAGATGCAGTGAACTGGATTTATGGTGTAATTGGAATCTTTTTGTTTTCCATTTTAATTATGTTGGGTTTTAAATTTTACAAACGGATTCGACAAAGAAATCAATCTTAATTATGTTCAAAAGCTTCAAAACAGCAATGCTCTCGTTACGAATCAGAATCTTCCTTTCGATGATTGTGTTGATATTAATAGCGTCTGTTTTATTAGCTTCTATATCCATCATTCAATTTAAAAACGAAGCCAAAGAGTACCACCAAGAACGCTTAGAACGCAATGAGAATTCTGTAAAAGAGCACATCAATTATGTACTCTCTACCACTACATATCCTTTAAATTCTGCCAATTTAAGTTTGATTTTTAAAGATAAAATCCATGAATTAGCCCACATTCATAATGCGGAAATAAACATCTATGGTCTGGACGGAAAATTACTAAAGTCTTCTAAAGAGTCTTTTTCTGTGGATATAGTGGCGCCTCCTATTCCAAAATACATTTTAAAACTAGTTCGTTCTTCTATCGAAAAAAGATACGTTGATATTAAAACTATAGATGGCAAAAAGAACCGTTCCGCTTTCAGCCAAATCAAAGATCATAAATTCAAACCACTGGGGATATTGAACTTACCTTATGTAGAAGATGATGGATATTATGAAAACGAATTAAAAAGTTTCCTAATTCGTCTGGGACAGGTGTATGCTTTTATGCTTATTATTGCTTTTGCTGTCGCTTATTTCCTTTCCTCTTACATTACAAAATCATTAAAAACAATATCAGATAAGTTAAGTGGAACGAGTTTAAATCAAAAAAATGAAAAAATTGTTCTGGAAGCAAACAGTAAGGAAATCAACTTATTGATCAATGCCTACAACGGAATGGTGGACAAACTGGAGAAAAGCGCCATTAAACTGGCCCAAAGCGAACGAGAAGAAGCGTGGCGCGAAATGGCCAAACAGGTCGCCCATGAAATCAAAAATCCGCTTACGCCAATGCGATTAACAGTACAAAGTTTTCAACGAAAATTTGATCCAAACGATGCCAATGTAAAACAAAAAATGAACGATTACTCCGAAACTTTAATTCAACAAATTGACACCATGAGTGCCGTTGCCTCTGCGTTTTCAAATTTTGCATCAATGCCGGCACAGCAAAACGAAACCTTGAATGTTGTTGCCGTAGTAGAACTTGCGATGGACATTTTCAATGAAGACTACATTGAATTTCAAAGCGATTCTCCTGAAATTATTTCGAAAATTGACCGTACCCAACTGATCCGGATTATCACGAACCTGGCTAAAAATGCTATTCAGTCTATTCCGGAACAACAAGAAAAAAAATCAGTAGTTCTCCGTATCCATAAAGCAGCAAACAACGTATTAATTACTGTTACCGATAATGGAATTGGGATTCAACTCAAAGATATTGACCGTATATTCGAACCAAAATTTACCACTAAAAGTAGCGGAATGGGTCTTGGTCTTGGAATTATAAAAAACATTATCGAAAATTATAAAGGAACGATTACCTTTGAAACTGAATATGGAAAAGGAACTACTTTTACGGTTTCGCTTCCAATAATTAACACCTAAAAATACAATTATGAACTACGAAAATCTTTTAATTGCAACCGAAAATAACATTGCAACGATTACCATTAATCGTGCTACAAAACTAAATGCGTTGAATGTTGCCACGATTTCTGATTTGAATAAAGCTTTCAAAACATTAGGGAAAAATGATGAAATTCGTGTTATTATTTTAACGGGAAGCGGTGAAAAAGCTTTTGTGGCGGGAGCGGATATCTCTGAATTTGCTGCTTTTTCAGTTGAAGAAGGAACGCAATTGGCCGCTGAAGGACAAGAAAAATTATTTGATTTCATAGAAAATTTAAAAAAACCCGTAATCGCAGCCGTTAATGGTTTTGCATTGGGCGGCGGATTAGAATTAGCCATGGCGTGTCATTTCAGAGTAGCTTCAGAAAATGCAAAAATGGGATTACCTGAAGTTTCGCTGGGTGTAATTCCGGGTTACGGAGGAACGCAACGTTTGCCGCAATTGATAGGAAAAGGACGCGCAATGGAAATGATTATGACCGCAGGAATGGTAACAGCGCAAGATGCTTACAGAACGGGACTGGTGAATCACGTAGTCCCTGAAGCTGAACTTTTAGATTACTGTGTGAGTGTAGCCCATAAAATAATAAAAAATTCTCCGTATGCTATTGGCAAAGCCATAAAAGCCGTCAATGCTAATTTTAAAGAAGGAAAAAATGGCTATGAAACCGAAATAAAAGCTTTTGGAAAATGTTTTGGAACCGAAGATTTTAAAGAAGGAACAGCTGCATTTTTAGAGAAAAGAAAAGCAGTGTTTACGGGGAAATAATAACAAAAGAGAACCACGTTGGTTCTCTTTTTAGTTTATAAATGATGTTCCTTTAAAATAATCTTTGCTCAAAAAACAGATTATCTGCTTGACAAGACTTAATTTTGCAATCCTCTTTCGGAATATAACCATCTAAAATTAAACCAATGTCCTTCCAACCTGTATTTGCACTTTTCTGGGAAAATGTAAAAGAAAGCATCCAAAATGGCACTTACGCCAAACTAACACTTGCCAAAACCATTGGTGACACCGAACTGAAAAACATCTACGTTCGTCCCGTTTTGTCAGAAAGTGACCTATTCAGCCTTTCCGTTACGGCGCGTTATAAAACCGAAGAAATAGAAAGTTTTCATACAATTGACGAAGCTTTTATGGTATTAGCGCCTTTTATGAACAATCCATTTTTAACTGCCTTACTGTTTACAACGGAGAACGACATCACTTTTAAACTCAATAAAAAAAGAGTAGGAACTATTATTGAGCAAGCGCCCACTTTTAAAAATGCTTCGGATGTGATCTTGGAAATGAAAGCAAAAGGGATTTCGATTTAAGATTTTTGATTAATCCCGATAACTATCGGGACTGATTTTTGATTTAAAAAACCAGTAATCCAAAAAATATCTGAAATTTAAAAATAGTGGTTAGGGACCAGAATTTAGTAATCAGTTCATGGCTTGGGTGTAAAGCAAGACTGAAATCGATCTTTTTTAATTAAAGTTGCAGTATTTGGACGTCAACAAACTGAATACTAAAAACTGAACACTGTTTACTTACTTCTCCCCTTCCCATTCCGCATAAAACTGCGCCAGAAATCCTTCCATGTAACGATGTCTTTCTTGTGCAATTTGTTTACCGGTCTCGGTATTCATCTTATCTTTCAAAAGCAATAACTTTTCATAGAAATGATTTAACGTTGGAGAATCATTCTTCTTGTATTCTTCCTTGGTCATGTTGAAATTTGGAGCAATTTTAGGGTCGTAGATCGCTCTGTTTTTAAATCCACCATAATTGAATGTTCTGGCAATTCCAATGGCGCCAATCGCATCTAATCGGTCCGCATCCTGAACCACATCTAATTCTATTGAGGAGAATTTCTTTTCGAAATTACCGCCTTTGTATGAGATGTTTTCAATGATCTTGACCACATGTATAATGGTATCTGCGTCAACATTTTCTGATTCTAAAAATGATCTCGCTAGTTTTGGCCCTACAGTTTCGTCACCGTCATGAAACTTACTATCGGCAATATCATGCAGCAAAGCACCCAATTGAACCACCGTGGGATCACAAGCTTCTTTTCTAGCAATCAAAACGGAATTTTTAAACACTCTTTCAATATGAAACCAATCGTGTCCGCCTTCGGCATTTTTTAGTTTTTCCTTTACAAAAAGAATCGTTTTTCGAATTAAATCTGCATTTATCATTCTTTATATACTTTTAAAAAAAAAGTTGAATTTCAAAGTTCTGTAACTTCAAAATTCAACTTTTTTATTCTTTATTTTTGCATTCAAAAAGCTATCGTACTAAAGCGGGTTCTACCCATTTGAAAATATGGGATTCTTTCGGAATGACCAATCGCTCAGAAATTCGTGCCATTCTTCCGGGTAATTTCATCAAATAATCCCGGGCTTTTTCTGCTTCGTCAGTTAAGCCTGTAATTTTATCAATTTCCCATTTGTCAATTAATTTTTGCATAATGTCTACATAATCCGCTGCAGTGTACACCCCGATTCGTTGTGCCGAATCCGAAAACTGTTCGAAAGCAGTACTTATTTTTTCACCGGATTCTCTTAAGAAATGTGCTGGCATAACGATTTTTGCTTTCATCATATATTGAAACGCAAGCATCATTTCGCTAGGATCCACCTGAAAAATACGAGTTACAAACTCACTGTAAGCATGATGGTGGCGCATCTCATCACCCGCAATCATTTTGCACATTTTAGACAATTTGTTATCCCCATATTTCTTAGCCATTTGCGCTACTCGGTTATGGGAAACATAGGTTGCCAACTCTTGAAAACTAGTATAAACAAAGTTTTTATAAGGGTCTCTTCCGGTTCCTATGTCAAAACCATCGTTGATGAGGTGTTGGGTAGTCATTTCTACTTCACGCATATTCACGCGACCTGATAAATACAGATATTTGTTGAGCATGTCGCCATGACGATTTTCCTCTCCAGTCCATTGTCGGATCCATTTGGACCAACCGTTTCGCTCTACATTATCTATTCCGTCTACGTCCATTAACCAAGATTCGTAGGTCGGTAAGGCTTCTTCAGTAATCGTGTCACCTACTAAAGTTACCCAAAAATCATAGGGTAATTCTTTTGCAATTTCACGCAATTCTTTGACCTCATCAAAAAAAGTATCACTTTGAGAATTAGGCAAAAAATCCGTTGGTTGCCATATTTTTTCTACTGGTATCAGATACTGATCGACAAAGCTATCTACGTTTTTTTCCAAAAACTGCATTACTTCTAATCGAATGTTTTTTATTGACATTATATATAAATTAAATTTTTATTCCTTGAACAACTGCTTTTTCTGTTTTTTCGATCAAATCAGAAAAATTATAATCTTTAACCGCTAATGGCTTATGAACTACAAAGGTAAGGCGATTTCCTAAACCTAAAGGGAAAAATCCATATTTAACAATTATCCAAGAATTGTTTATGCTTATCGGAACTACATAAGCCGAAGGCGCGTATTTGCATAAAATTTTGAATCCGCTTTGCGCAAATTCCTTTGGCTTCCCAGTCTTGCTTCGTGTTCCTTCCGGAAAAATAACTGCGCAACGATTGTGTTTTTCAATATATTCAGACAAATTTTTGATCGCAGGAATGGCTTGCTTGGGGTCTCTACGATCAATAAGAGCAGAACCACCATGTCGTAAATTAAACGACACACTGGGAATCCCACTTCCCAATTCTTTTTTACTGACAAATTTACAATGAAATCGGCGAAAAAACCAAATCATAGCAATAATATCGTACATACTTTGATGATTGGACACGAAAATTAACGGAACATTTTTTGGGATGCTTTCCACATTTTCAAACCGGTACGATGTTCCTAACAGTCTTGTGCACAAAATCAGAAAAAAATTTAAATAATCGACACTTATTTTATGAGCTTGATACCCAAAAACGTGAAAGCAAACCCATTGAATTGGGTGAAAAATAACCAAGGTAAGACCAAAACATAAATAATAGATTACGGATATGGGATACGAAATTAGTTTTTCCATGCTTTAAAAATTTGCCGTAAAAGTAAGAAATATATTTTTAGCCCGATTTTAAATCCCAAACAATATATGGACTCAACCTTTAATCGTAACTTTGCCAGTCAAAATCCATGTCCTTTTTTCTATTAAAATGAATTTTACTTACTCAAAAAACGAAAAACTAAAAAGCAAGACCACTATTGGATTATTGTTTACCGAAGGGAAATCAGTATCAAAATATCCGTTGCGATTGGTGTATAAAGCCAGCTCTTTTGGCGATCCCGAATCCCGAAACTTCGGGACGGGAGAAAAAATAAAAATGGGAGTTTCGGTTTCCAAAAAGAATTTCAAGAAAGCCGTAGACCGCAATTATTTCAAACGCGTCCTGCGCGAAACCTACCGGCTGAACAAACACCTTTTGATTGACCATCTGGACCAACCCTATTCCTTTATGTTTTTTTATCAAACTAAAGACAGATTGACGTACGCCGAAATTAATACCAAAACCATTCAATTGTTTGAGAAATTTGTTGCTCAAAACATTAAAAAACCAGTATCCGAAAGCGATTCTATTTCTGAAATATAAACAATTCACCTATCCCAATTAAACAAAATCACCTTTAGATTCAGTCCTGCATCATTATTTCGTGATTTATTGTTATTTTAGTGGTCTCAAATTTAGTTAATTAAACCTATGAGCTTCCTCAAAAAAAAATTCTTAATTCCCCTTGTCGCTTCGGTATTTCTGTTTATTGGAACCAGCTTCAAAGATGATTTTTTTGAAATCGCCAAGCAAATCGAGATATTCACGACCCTTTTCAAGGAATTAAACCGAAATTATGTCGATGAAACGAATCCTGGAGAATTAATGGACAAGGCCATCAAAGGAATGCTGGTTAATTTAGACCCATACACCGTATATTTCAACGAGCAGGATGTAGTGCGATTCAAGATAAACAACACTGGAGAATATACCGGAATAGGCGCTTTACTGACTCGAAAAGAAGATAAATTGATCGTTAAAGAGCCCTATAAAAATTTTCCCGCCGACAAAGCTGGCCTTAAAGCCGGTGACGAAATTATTCAAGTGGGAGATGTCCTTTTGTCTGATTTTAAAGACGAGGCCTCTCAGCTTTTCAAAGGTACCAAAAACACCAAAATAGACCTCAAATACATCCGACAAGGAAAAGTACAAAGTACCCAGATTATCCTGGACGAAGTCGAAATCAAATCGGTGCCCTTTTTTGCAAAAATAGACGACAAGACCGGCTATATCGTATTATCGCATTTTAATAAAAAAGCGTCCTTGGAAACCAAAGAAGCCTTAGAACAACTCAAAAAAGAAGGTGCCGAACGCATTATACTGGATGTCCGAGACAATCCGGGCGGACTCTTGAATGAAGCCGTGAATATTTGTAATTTATTTGTTCCAAAAAACGAAATTATTGTTACTACAAAATCAAAAATAGAGCAACACAACAGCACATATAAAACAACCAAAGACCCTGTAGATACTGACATTCCTTTGATAATACTTGTTAACGGTCACAGCGCTTCAGCATCCGAAATCGTGGCTGGCGCACTTCAAGATTTAGATCGTGCTGTAGTGGTGGGTAGCCGCAGTTTTGGGAAAGGACTCGTGCAAAGACCGGTAGATTTAACGTACGGTACACAACTAAAAGTAACCATTTCTCGTTATTACACGCCATCCGGAAGATGCATTCAAGCTTTAGATTATTCACGAAAAAACAAAAACGGAATGGTTCTAAAAACAGAGGAGAAAAACTATAATGCCTTTAAAACCAGAAAAGGCAGAACCGTTTATGACGGCGGAGGAATTCAGCCGGATGTAGAACTGGAAGAAACTAAATTAAGTCCGATAGCAAATGCTTTGCTTCACAACGACGGGATTTTTAACTATGCCACGACGTATTATTATAAAAATCCAAATTTAGGAAATCGCATTCCTGTTATTTCTGATGTGGAGTATTTAGAGTTCAAACAGTTCCTAAAAACACAAAAATTCTCCTTTGACACGGAAACGGAATTGGCCTTGAAAAACACTTTGGCTATGGCCAAAAAAGAAAAACTAGAGGAATCTATTCTGGTAGAATATCAACAATTAAGTGTTGCGCTTCAAAAAAGCGAAAATGCCTTATTGGACAAAAACCAAAAAGAAATCAAAAACCTGATGGTCGATGAAATCATTAAACGCTATCAATATCAGGAAGGGCTGTATCAGTATTACATCAAAAATAATTCTGAAATCAAACGGGCCATTACTATTTTGAATTCCAATATGGAGTATCAGTCTATCTTAAAATGAAAAAATCGTTCTCCATAGTGCTATTACTTTTTTCGAGCTACGTATCAGCTCAGTGGCAACCTATAGAAACGGTTTATTTTGAATTTGACAAATTCACACTTTATAACGACCAAATACAAACGATAGTCGATTTTATAAAAAACACAGATACCTCAAAAGTAGAATCGATACAAATTTATGGGTATTGTGATGACCGGGGTGCTAACGATTATAATTATGAATTATCAAAAAACAGAGTAATTACGGTACAAAATATACTTATCCAAAATGGTTTCAGTAAAAACAAAATTGTCATTATTGAAGGCAAAGGCCGCGTGATTCTGAAAAAAGATATGATAGAAAACCTATCCGAAACCCGTTCTAAAAACAGGCGAGTCGACTTGTTTCTTGTCAAGAAAAACAGTTTTGGAAACGGCATTTACAATTCGTTTCAGAAGAAGCATAAAGTAGGCGACCGTATTTATCTGGAAAATATCCTTTTTCCACTTGGCAGCAGCACATTAACGGAGAAATCTAAGAAAGAATTAGACAAGATTGTGGTTCTTTTGCAGCAACAAAAAACGTTGGAATTCGAAATCAGAGGCCACGTTTGTTGCACGCCCAGTTATTACCTGGATGCCATAGATAAGGGAACCCGAGAACGCAAGCTTTCCTTGAACCGTGCAAAAAACGTCTATAAATACTTGATAAATAAAGGCGTAAACAGCCTTAGGATGCATTATATAGGAAACGGAAACAAATTTCCCTTAGGTCAAGGAGAAGCATTAGACCGCAGAGTTGAGTTTCTGATTCTAAAAATTTAGTTCCCCACTTTTCATCTCAATATGCGGAATATCGTCTTCGAGATACATTTCACTGGTTTGCACAAAACCATGACTCTCATAGAATTTCTTTAGGTACAATTGCGCTCCAATAGTGATGTGGCTTTCGCCAAAATAATGCGCTATTCCTGCAATAGATTCCCGCATTAAGTCATGACCCCATTTTCTGTCACGGTAATTTGAATCAACTGTTACTCGGCCAATTGAGGCATTGTCAAAACTGATTCCTGGTTTGAAAAGTCTGGAATGCGCTACAATTTTACCTTCAAATTCCCCAATAAGATGCAGAGCTAGTTTGTCCTTTCCATCTAGATCGAGATATACACAGTTTTGCTCCACCACGAAAATCTCGCTTCTCAATCTCAGCAGATCGTATAACTCATCCACAGAAAGTTCCTTAAACGACTTTATACTCCATTTTAACATTTTATTTTTTTTAGTTTTTATTAGACTGCAAATAAAAGAAAATAAAACTATTTTTTCAAAACCTCAACTGATTTTATGATGGCTTCTAACTCATGCATTAAGTCTCTTTTTTCTTTGGAGGGCGCATAACAAAAGCCTTCCAAAACTAAAATCCTGTTGTGCTCTGTATCCAGAATAGCATAATTAATAAAAGGGCCTGACATAAAATCGTTTTTCAATTCCCAAGTTCCTTTTGTTTCATACGTTTCCTTTCCGTCCAGACTGATCTTAAAAAAATAAGGCGAATAGCTTTCTCCGGTAATCATTACAGTATTATTCTCTTTTCCGCTGATGTAAAGATTGCCAATAGAATCCCTCATTTTAATAATATTCGTGATCAGATCTGTATCCTTTTTAGTGATGACATTTATAGGAACTTGATAAATCAACAAACTCGTGTTGCCGCTTATAATTTCATTTTTTAACCATATAAAATGCGGTTTATGAAGGACGTATTGATATGAAGAAGGAATATTAATCGAAATTTGAAATTTATTCTTGATGATTTTTGGATTAAGAATAGACTGTTTTATAATGCGTTGGTTTTCGGAAATTTCAGTTTCCTTAATAATTTCAATTATTTTTGGCGAATTTTTCGCTATTATTTCTAGAATATCTACACTTGTTTTTCCGGAAATATGAAACACATTTTGGGGTGATGCGTATTGATTTTTTTTAATTTCAAATTTATTTTGCTCTTCTTTTTTGACTACGATAATCGTACGGCTGTCCGTCATAAATCCTTCTAAAATTTTAGTAGGATATTGATTTATCGTAAAAAGAGGTTCCTCCTCAGGCAATCCTATAACGGCGGAGGCAAATTTATTTCGAATACTGTCGCCAATCTCACCATTCCACAACTGGTCGTCTATGATAACTGAAATAGTATTAATTTTTCCTGTTGTAGCACGCGGTTGGGGATCCTTTTTTTGGTTGCAAGAACCCAGCAAAATGGCAGTAAGAAGCAATAAAAGAAGGGCTTTATTCATTGTATTTCAATTATAAAATAAAACCCAAATTTAGATAAGATTATTCTATTATCCGTTAATTTTAAGTTTCATTCCTGGTTTGAGTACTTCCCCGCGAATACCGTTCCATTTTTTCAGGTCAGAAATGGTTACGCCTGGATATTTTTTTGATATACTATACAACGAATCCCCTTTTTTTACATAGTAATCAACGGTTTCTTTCTGGGATAATCCGGAACCATTTATTTTTTTATTAAAGTAACTTATCGTTGCTTTATTTGTATTTATTACAGGTTCCTCTTTGGCGACAATCAAAGAACTCCCTAAAATAATTGTCTGCCCGGAAATTTTATTCCATTGTTTCAGAGTAGACGGAGAGGTGCCAAATTTCTTAGCAATGCGCTCTAAATTATCTCCTTTTTGAACTATATAATACGCCTTGCTTTCAGTAGATGCTACAGCTGCGTTTGCCTCTAATGACGCGGCAACTTGCTTCTCAGAAAGGGCTTGTATTGGATCTGAATTCTTTATTACTTCATTAGAAACAACCGCTTCGTTGCTACTAATTTTTAGGTTTTTACCATACGCGATAACATTGCTGCTTAGCGCATTCCATTGTCTTAAATCAGCAATGCTAACATTGTATTTACTGGCAATAGCTCCCAGATTATCTCCTTTTTTTACCTTGTAATACTGGGTTGTCTGGGATTGCGCTATTCTTTGATTGCCAGTATCTTCACGTTCTTTTTTGGGTGTTGTTTTTGTGGCAAAATAGGGCTTCTCTCGTTTGCTGGATTCGTATTCTGTATAGGCATAAATCGGACCTTCATTAGAGGCAAAAACAGCAATTTTTTCTTGTGGCAATCTCAAATAATGATTTTGATCATGATAAAAAGGAATTATATCAAGCTTGTAGGAGGGATTTAAAACCTGCAATTGAACTACTGGAACATCAAGTAAATCTGATATTTGCTTGAATGTAATTTGCTTCTTGATCAGGATAGTATCCGTAGTAAAATGCTTTATGGTAGCCCGCTGGGGCACGATTCCGTGTTCCTTATGGTATTCATAAAGATACATGGTTGCTAAGAAAGCAGGTACATATCCTTGGGTTTCTCTGGGAAGATTTTTCCTGATATTCCAATAATTTTGCTGACCACCGGAACGTCTGATAGCTTTGGAAACATTTCCCGGACCAGAGTTATAAGAGGCCAAAACCAAATCCCAATCTCCAAATATTTTGTACATATTGGTCATATATTGCGCTGCTGCCTCGGTAGCTTTTAAGGGATCGCTTCGTTCATCCACATACGAATCAATTTTCAACCCATATTGTTTTCCGGTTTGATACATAAATTGCCACAGTCCAGTTGCTCCCATTTTTGAAACTGCTTTTGGATTTAAAGCAGATTCCACAACGGCTAAATATTTTATCTCCAAGGGAATATTTTGTTTGGCCAAAGCCTCCTCAAACATGGGGAAATAATATTCCGAAGTGGCCATTAATCGTTCAAAAGATTTTTTTCGGTATTTTAAAAATGATTTAATAATGTTTTCCAGACCTTGATTGTACGCAATATTAAACGGCGATTTTGCATTCATTGCCGCCAATCTTTCTTTCAGCAGTGCTGTTGGTAACTCATAATCTACTTTTTCATCTATATTTATATTTTCGATGTCTTCTGTAAGATCATTATATAAATCTAAGTTGGTCATTTCATTCATCCATAAACTGTCTACACAAGATGCCAGATCATATTCAACAAAGGAATTCTTAATGGAATCTAAATAGGATAATTTTGCATCAATTTTTTCAAATGCTTTGTTTTCAGTTGCTTTCTGCGAAAATAAATGAATTGATAGCAACAGAAAAAACGATAATGTGGTATTTTTTATAGTCATATTTAAAAGATCAAAGACCTATAATCCAAATGATTAGAAGTCTTATTTTTACAAACTTAAGAGGTTAAAACTAAAATTTTCTTTAAATATTGTTAAAAATATAATTTTTCAGTCCTTGGTACTGAATTTCTAATCGTTTGTGGGTAAAATTACTTTAAAGATCCAATTGTGAAACTTAAAAAAAACCTCAGCGATACATAAGGTATCGCTAAGGTTTTTATACATGTGATAAAACAGCTGTTTGATTTGAATGCTATTTAGATATCAAACGGCTTTTATTTTAATTTTACTGCATTTATTAGTCTAAAATAGCTGCAATTCCGGGTAACACTCTGCCTTCAAGCATTTCCAGCATTGCTCCTCCGCCTGTAGAAACATAACTCACTTTATCTTCCAGCCCAAATTGTTTTACAGCTGCCACTGAATCCCCTCCACCTACAAGAGAGAATGCTCCGTTTGCAGTAGATTCTGCAATAAAGTTGCCCAATGTAATTGTTCCGTTAGCAAAATTTTCCATTTCAAAAACACCCAATGGACCGTTCCAAAGAATCGTTTTAGAATCCATGATTACTTTTTTGAAGTTTTCCAATGATTTTGGTCCAGCATCCAATCCTTGCCACCCGTCAGGAATTGCTTTGACATCCACAATCTGGGTTTGAGCATCATTTGAAAAAGCATTTGCCGCTACAACATCAACCGGAATATGGATTTGAACTCCTTTTTCTTTGGCTAATCTCAAGATTTCCAAAGCCAATTCTTGTTTGTCATCTTCACAAATTGAATCTCCAATTTTACCGCCTAATGCTTTCACAAAAGTAAAAGTCATTCCGCCACCAATAATCATGTGGTCTACTTTATCCAGAATATTCTCGATTACGGTAATTTTAGAAGATACTTTTGATCCACCAAGGACTGCTGTTACTGGTTTTTCGCTGTTTTTTAAAACTTTGTTCAAGCTTTCTATTTCTTTGGCCAATAATAATCCAAAACATTTTTCGCTTGGAAAAAACTGCGCAATAATTGTAGTCGATGCGTGCGCTCTATGCGCTGTACCAAAAGCGTCGTTTACAAAAATATCACCAAGTGACGCCAGTTCTTTTGCAAAAGCAACATCACCCGCTTCTTCTTCGCTGTGAAAACGTAAATTTTCTAACAATAAAACTTCTCCAGCCTGCAATTTTTCAGCTGCAGCTTTCGCCTCTGAACCAATACAGTTTGAAGCGAACTGAACCGAAACTCCAAGAATTTCAGCAGTTGTTTTCAAAATGTGTTTCAAAGAGTATTTTTCTTCCACTCCTTTTGGCCGACCTAAATGCGACATCAAAATCACGCTTCCGCCTTGCGCAAGAATCGCGTCAATAGTAGGTTTTGCAGCTTCAATACGCGTGGCATCCGTTACATTGAACTTTTCGTCCAAAGGCACATTAAAATCAACCCGAATTATGGCTTTTTTATTTGCAAAATTGAAATCAATTATGGTTTTCATCAGTCTGTTTTTTAGTTTATTTTTTTTGAAAGAGTAACAAATATAGAACTTTTAAATTATTAATAAATTAGAGAAAATCATATAAAATCAATTTTTAGCAACGAAATCGATGTAAATTAATAAATAATGCTTTTATTTATCAATTTATCTAGATATTATTTTAGATAAAGGCCTGTTAAATTTTAAAAATAAAACATAAATTGACACTTCTATAAACTAGCTTCTGCTGAAACTTTGCCTGCTAAAATTTTAGACTACACCATTTTCTGCTATCTTTGCTTCATGCAATTTTCAGAAATTTTAGGACAAGAACACATCAAAAGTCATTTGACAAAAAGTGCTGATTTGGGCAGAATTCCCCACGCACAACTGTTCGTAGGTCCGGAAGGCAGTGGCACTTTACCCATGGCGATTGCGTATGCACAATACATCATTTGCAGCAATCAAAACGGAGAGAATTCCGGTTCAAATGAAGCGTGCAACCTGAAATTTCAGAAAACTTCCCATCCTGATTTGCATTTTATTTACCCGACTGTCAGTACTGAAGAAGTAAAAACAAAACCCAAAAGCATTGATTTCATAACGGAATGGCGACAGTTTATAGAACAAAATCCGTACGGAAGTTTGTTTGATTGGTACCAAATGCTAGGTGTTAAAAACAAGCAAGGAGAAATTAGGGTCGATGATGCGCAGGAAATCTTGAAATCGCTGGCTTTAAAATCTTATGAAGGCGGATACAAAATAATGATTATTTGGATGGCTGATAAATTGAATATCGCTGCTTCTAATAAATTACTGAAATTATTGGAAGAACCTACAGACAGAACGGTTTTTATCCTGATTTCAGAAAATGAAGAAGATATTATTCAAACGATTCGTTCCCGTTGCCAAGTACTACATTTTAATGGTTTGAGTGAAACTGTCATTGCGGAGGCTTTGGTTTCAAAAGAAAATACGGATTCTAAAATAGCTTTAAAAATAGCGCATCAAGCACAAGGAAATTTCAATAAAGCATTGCAATTAATACAACCGGACAGCGAATCAGTTTTTTTTGAAAAATGGTTTGTCGATTGGGTTCGTGCGGCTTTTAGAGCAAAAGGAAACGCCGCTGCCATTCAGGATTTGATCCAGTGGAGCGAGCAAATTGCTGGTTTGGGAAGAGAAACCCAAAAAAAGTTTTTACATTTTTGTATTGATATGTTTCGTCAGGCCTTGTTGCTCAATTACCAAACGCCAAGTTTAGTCTACATGGAACCACAAGTGGAAAAATTCAAACTGGAGAATTTTGCACCTTTTGTAAATGGCAACAACATAAATGATATTTTTAAAGAACTTTCAGAGGCAATGTATCACATTGAACGCAACGGAAACGCTAAAATTATTTTAACCGATTTATCAATAAAACTTACTCGTTTAATTCACAAAAAATAAAAAAATGAACAATATTACTTCTATTTTAATTTTAATTTTCCTGGCCATCACTTTCCTACAGTCCGGATACGACAAATTGTTTTATTGGAAAGATAATGTCGAATGGTTAAAAGGTCATTTCGATAAAACACCATTAAAAAACCATGTACCTTTAGCACTGCTAAATATCTTGATTCTAGAATTAATTTCCGGTATTTTATGTGTAGTAGGCTGTGTGGAACTGTTCGTGAATAACGGAAGGATTTTTGGTTTTTACGGAGCCGTTTTCTCTTGTATCACGTTGTTGATGTTGCTTTTCGGACAGCGATTGGCCAAAGATTATGATGGAGCCAGAACAATTGTTATTTATTTTATCCCTGCAATATTGGCCGTTTATTGGTTAAACTAGACTTTACAACTTATTATTTTGAACAACTCCTTTTTAAATAAAAAAATGACACCAAAACACCCTTCAGAATCCCTGACGATATTAACTGATTTGGTTTTACCAAGCGAGACCAATCCTTTGAACAATCTTTTTGGTGGCGAATTATTAGCCCGTATGGATCGCGCAGCAAGTATAGCGGCACGCAGACATTCCCGAAGAATTGTAGTTACAGCATCCGTAAATCACGTTGCATTCAACAGAGCCATTCCGTTGGGAAGTGTCGTTACTGTTGAGGCTAAAGTTTCCAGAGCTTTCAAAAGTTCAATGGAAATATTCATTGACATTTGGGTTGAAGACAGAGAATCCGGTAATAAAACCAAAGCCAATGAAGCGATCTATACTTTTGTAGCAGTAGACGATACGGGAAGACCCGTTGAAGTACCCCAAATTGTTCCGGAAACCGAAATAGAAAAACAACGTTTTGAAGCTGCATTGCGACGCAAACAGCTGAGTTTAGTTTTAGCCGGAAAAATGAACCCCCATGATGCAACCGAATTAAAAGCATTGTTCGTGTAAGAAGCAAAATACAACTGACTATTTTTAATTGATAAATAGATTTAAAATATTCTTGAAAGAGAAAATTTTAAATCAAAAAAGAAGTATTTTTACAAAACATATATTCAATATACAAATGAAATTATGGGATAAGTAATCATCCTGTCAGTTTCTTACAGTTATAAACCAATACAAATAGATGAAAGAAAAGGTAAAAGAGAAGATGAGTTCAGAGAAAGAATCTAAATTAAAAGCGCTACAACTTACGCTTGATAAATTAGACAAAACCTACGGGAAAGGGACAGTAATGAAAATGGGCGACAAAGCCATTGAAGAAGTAGAAACTATTTCTTCCGGGTCTTTAGGAATCGATTTGGCATTAGGAGTTGGAGGCTATCCAAGAGGTAGAATTATTGAAATATACGGTCCGGAATCTTCTGGAAAAACCACATTGACGCTTCATGCTATTGCTGAAGCTCAAAAAGCAGGTGGAATTGCAGCTTTTATTGATGCAGAACATGCTTTCGACAGAAACTATGCGGAGAAATTAGGCGTAGATATTGAAAACTTAATCATATCACAACCTGATAATGGAGAACAAGCGTTAGAAATTGCGGAGAACTTGATTCGTTCCGGAGCAATTGACATTGTTGTCATTGACTCGGTTGCAGCTTTGACTCCAAAAAGTGAAATTGAAGGCGAAATGGGAGATTCTAAAATGGGATTACACGCCCGTTTAATGTCTCAAGCATTGCGTAAATTAACAGGAACCATCAGTAAAACAAACTGTACAGTTTTCTTTATTAATCAATTAAGAGAGAAAATTGGTGTGATGTTTGGTAATCCAGAAACTACAACGGGAGGAAATGCATTGAAGTTTTATGCTTCGATTCGTTTGGATATTCGTCGTTCTACTCAAATTAAAGATGGAGATAACGTCCTTGGGAACAGAACCAAAGTAAAAGTGGTGAAAAACAAAGTCGCTCCGCCATTTAAAATCGCAGAATTTGACATCATGTATGGGGAAGGAATTTCAAAAACAGGAGAGATTCTTGATCTTGCTGTTGAGTTTGAAATCATCAAAAAAGCAGGATCTTGGTTCAGTTACGGTGAAACTAAATTAGGACAAGGTCGGGATGCTGTTAAGTCTTTGATTAAAGACAATCCGGAATTAGCGGATGAATTAGAAGAAAAGATTAAAGCCAGAATAAAAGAATTGGCAGAAGCATAAAAAGTAAAACCCGTCTCGTACCTAAAAAACGAGACGGATTTTTTTATTTTTACACGCAACCTTTTGTTGAAATTTTGATCTTTTGCAAAACAGCTTAGAATTCAATTAAGAAACTGAATTGTATAAATTTAAAAAATTAATAAATGAAAAAAATTGTGCTTTTTATTCTGTTCATTACAACCTTGACCGGATGTTCCATTGATAATGACAATCAAGATTCTTATAGCTTTGAAGTGCTGCCTATAGATAGCTATACATTACCCGAAAAATTCATATTGGGAAATACCTATGAGATAAAATTAAAATATACAAGACCAACCGAATGTCATTTATTTCAAGGGATTTATTATGACAAAAATTTGAATGTAAGAACCATAGGCATTCAAACGGCAGTGAATACTAGTCAAGTTTGTACGCAACAAATACCTTCACCATCAGAGGTTTCTTTTAATTTTTATGTAACCAATACCGGTTCTTATATTTTTAAATTTTATAAAGGAGAGAATGCTAATGGAGAAAATATCTTTGAAGAAGTAGAAGTTCCTGTCGTTATTAATTAATTCTTGAATAAAATTGTGCGGTTAGACCAATAAATTATTGACTGTAAAAAGCTATTAGGAGCTTACTTGATACATTCGAGTAGTTATCCGGATGCCGAAGAAAATTTACAGATTTGAAGCAAATCCATTTTAGCACTAATGTGAGTACCGGCTTTAAATACCGAATTGTAAAATCATTTCAGATTAATTTTGAACCTATGGTAAAGTATCAAATAAATACTTTTTCAAACAACTCTAGAGACTTTAAACCGCTATTTATTGAGTTGTATTCCGGGATCAGTTACAGTTTTTAAAATTTATTTAGAGTCGAAAGCAACTAATTGCTCGTAAATGATTTCGCGTACTTCTTCGCGAATTTGTTTCCTGTCTGCCCCTGTTTTTCCAAAAGTTTCCACATGAGAATGTATTTTTACCCGCATAAATCCTGGACTTCCTCCCCAAAAAGCATATGGAAATCTTTTTTTATTGTCTCCAAAAGTAATGGGAACAATGGGTATTTGATGCTCAATTGCCAATCGGAAAGCACCATCTTTGAAAGTGTCCAGCAAGACTGATTCATCACATGGAACGCCACCTTCTGGAAAAATACAGATACTCAGTCCTTGATTAATTCTTTTTTGAGCGCGATTAAAGACTTCCATTTTACTTTTTGAAGAATTTCTATCCACCAAAATACAGGTTCTTTTATAGAAAAAGCCAAACAACGGAATTTTTGAAAGTTCTTTTTTACCTACAAAAACAAACGGATTTCTTGTCAGGACAAGCATCAGCATAATATCAGCCATGGAGGTATGATTCGCAACAATCATGTAACTTTTTTGGTACTCCATTGCTTGTGTTCTATCTATTTTATAATGAAAACCCATGCCAAAAAGAATGAATTTTGCCCAAATACGAGCCATCTTAAAAAAATAAGGATACCCGTTTTCCGTCAAAATAGACAGCACCAGAAAAGGAAACATCACCAATATAGGAATGGTCATCAAAATATAAAACCATATACGCCATAGCGCCCAGAAAATAATTTTTAATGCTCTCATAAGTTCAAAAGTAAGAAATCAGATGTTATGATACTCAAAAAATATTCTTGCGTTTTTCAACATATAAGTATTATAAGTTCTAATTTACTGCTCAATTATAATATCTTCCTTTAACCATCAAGGTTTTATTGACTTAAATGTCTGATATGGTTAAAAGAAATTACTAACACGATTTAAAGTAACTTGATTTTTATAATTTGCAAATTTGCGGTAAAAAATAAAAAACTTTGCGAACTTTGCGGTAATAGTTAAAAATCATAATGGCAAAAATACTTACAGGCGTTCAAAGTACCGGAACTCCGCATTTAGGAAACTTACTTGGTGCAATCATTCCCGCAATAGCACTATCAAATAAACCGGAAAACGAATCGTTTCTTTTCATTGCTGATTTGCATTCAATCACGCAAATAAAAAACGGCGAAACTTTAAGAACAAATACTTACAGTACTGCTGCTGCTTGGCTTGCCTGTGGTTTGAATGTAGATAAAGTCGTTTTCTACAGACAATCAGATGTGCCGCAAACAGCCGAATTGTCATGGTATTTGAGTTGTTTTTTCCCTTTTCAACGCTTGACATTAGCGCATTCTTTCAAAGACAAAGCGGATAGACTGGAAGATGTCAATGCTGGTTTATTTTCGTATCCAATGTTGATGGCGGCAGATATTTTATTATATGACGCCGAGTTTGTACCCGTAGGAAAAGACCAATTGCAGCACGTTGAAATCACGCGTGATGTAGCGTCCCGTTTCAACCACCAAATGGGAGAGACTTTCGTACTTCCCGTAGCAAAAATTCAGGAAGACAGCATGCTGATTCCCGGAACTAACGGCGGAAAAATGAGTAAATCAGCTAATAATATTATCAATATATTCTTGGATGATAAGTCCTTACGCAAACAAGTTATGAGCATTGAAACCGACAGCACGCCGCTGGAAGATCCTAAAAATCCGGATACGTGCAATGCGTTTGCCATTTATAAATTATTGGCAAATCAACAACAAATAGCCACAATGACTGCCAATTACTTAAATGGAAATTACGGTTACGGTCACGCCAAACAAGCGTTGTTTGAGTTGATTGTAGAAACTTTCAAAACCGAAAGAGAAAAATACAAGTATTACATGAATAACCTTCCTGAAGTAGATGCTTTACTGAAAATTGGTGCTCAAAAAGCAGCTGTTGTTGCCAATGGAGTTTTGGCAAGAGTGAGAGAGAAATTAGGATTTGAGGTTTAAACAATCAATTTTTAAAACATATAAGTTTTTTTAAGTTTAATACTATTTTATTAAAGCTTTCATGACTTATATGTTAAAATCAAATCGCCTCAAACAATTTCCCCGGCAAAGGTCGTATCACGCCTTTCAATTCCATATTCAACAGCATTCCCGAAATTTTATAAATAGGAAAATCACAGCGCAAAGCAATAATATCCATTAGTTCTTTCCCTGTTTTAAGGAGGTAGTCGTATACTTTTTGTTCGTCTTCCTCTAAGCTTACAAACAATTGTTTTTGTATGGGTTTGGATTCCTTCTGAATGTCCCAATTCAAAATATAAACCAAATCAGCGGCACTAGTCAATACATTTGCTTTTTGAGTCTTTATGAGGTTGTTGCAGCCTTGGCTATACTTATCTGTAACACGTCCCGGAACCGCAAAAACATCACGATTGTAATCATTCGCCATGTTTGCAGTGATTAACGATCCGCCTCTATCGGCAGATTCAATTACAATCGTCGCTTCAGACATTCCTGCAACGATCCGGTTTCTTCGCACGAAATTTTCTTTATCCGGATTGGAGGAACTCCAAAACTCAGTCATAAAACCACCGTTTTGTTCGACTTTCGACACATATTTTTTATGGGTTTTCGGGTAAATTTGGTTTAAACCATGAGCAACAACACCAATGGTTTGTAGGTTATTTTCCATTGCCAATTGATGCGCCACAATATCGACACCGTAGGCAAAACCACTTACGATTATAGGATCGAGTGGAGCCAAATCTTCGATCAGTTTTCTACAAAATTCAGTACCGTACGAGGTAATTTGGCGCGTTCCTACAATGCTGATTATTCTTCTGTTTTTTAAATTGATATTTCCAGATGTGAATAATAAAAGTGGTCCGTCAATACAATGTTTCAACCGATCTGGATATTCTTCGTCCTGAAAATAAACCGCATTGATTTCATTTGCTTTTATAAACTCCAGTTCCTGAGTCGCTTTTTCGAAAACTGATTTATCTTTTAAATTTTTCAGCAAAACAGATCCTACTCCATCAATAGCAGCGAGTTGCGATGCTTTTGTATTAAAAACCGCTTCTGCTGTTCCAAAATGGGTAAGCAGTTTTTTGGCTATGATGTCGCCCACGCCCTCTATTCTTTGCAATGCCAATAAATAAAATAAATCCTGCTCTTTCATGCTAATTATTTGAGGGTGAAATGTATAAATTTTTATGCGGATTGTTAATAAAAATTGTAAATAAAATTTTGATACCTGTTTTCGTTGTATAACTTTGTGAGTATGAAAATCGAACTATACATCGCGCAGCTTTTATACCGTTATCAATGTGTAACCGTTCCGGGTTTCGGAGCTTTTTTGACCGAAATTCAATCGGCTAAACGGAACGAAAGCACGAACTCGTTTTCTCCTCCCAAAAAAATGATCGCTTTCAATGCTAATTTGAAAAACAATGATGGTTTATTAGCCAATCATATCGCTTTAGCAGAGAAAACGTCTTATGAATATGCCGTTAGTGCCATTCAATATGAAGTTTTTACTTGGAAAAAAACATTAGAAGAAAACGAACTTTTTTCTATCAAAAATCTAGGTGATCTTCATTTGAACGCGGATAAAAATATAGTTTTCACTCCATACGACCAAACGAATTACTTAACCAGCTCTTTTGGGTTGGCTCCCTTTGTTTCACCACTTGTAAAAAGAGCAATCTTCGAAAAAGAAGTAGAAGCAATTGAAGAAAAAGCAACCATCACTATGGTTCCTGAAACCAGAACAGCGAATCCATATTTAAAATACGCCGCTATTTTTGTGTTAGGATTAGGACTTGCGGGAAGTGTTGGTTATCCAATGTATCAAAATCAAATTGCCTCAGAAACGATTCTTGTAGAAACTGCCGTTCAAAAACAAGTTCAAAATAAAATTCAGCAAGCCACATTCTTCATCGAAAGTCCGGTTCCTGCTGTTACACTATCCGTAAAATCGACTATCGAAGCAAAAATGCCGTATCACATTATGGCCGGAGTGTACAGGGAAGAAAAAAATGCGGATAAAACACTGCGGATTTTAAATCGCTTAGGATATGATGCCAAGCGAATCGCTCCTAACCGAAACGGTTATTTTCCGGTTTTGTATGGCAGTTACGCCACATTTGCTGAAGCAGAAAAAGCAAAAAAAGAAATCAATGAAAAGCACAATCCAGAAGCTTGGATATTAATTCAGTCACTATAAAACAAAAACCCTATTCGTACCGAATAGGGTTTTTTAGTTTTAATACTTTCTTATTATTTAATTCAAACTCGCTTTGTACATTCTCGCTTCTTCCCAAGAAAATTTATGACCGTATTTCTCCATCAACGCATTCAGTGATTCTTCTTTATATCCTGCAAAAGCAGCTGCTAAATCCTGCATTTTATCCTCCGATAAAACCTCTGAAATTGAAACTGCTTTGGTTTGTATCAGCTTTACAAAATGGGTGTAAATCGTTTGTTTGGTCAGCACTCTGATAGTTGCAATATCCGCAATTGATTTCTTTTCGACCCACAATTCATAGGTTTCCTGCACCGTTGTTTTTTTAGGTACCGTTGTTTTTGCTTTTTTCGAAGTATAACGCTCTATGTCTTTATCATCGGCAATCAAGGTTATATTTAATTCCTTGAATTGATTTTGTATGGCTTCTGTCTTGCGGATGATGTAATTTTTTATTTCTGAAGAGGTCAATTTTTCTTTCGAAATGGCTTCTCCTGCCACAACGGTTTCTATCAATAATTTGGCCTTCATTAAGCGTAAAACGGCTTTGGTTTGCAATTCTTCTAGCACGATTAATTCATCATAAAACGTTTTTACTTTTTTGATGCGCTTTACTTCTTCAATTTTCCAAAGAATTTCAAAAACCAGCTCGTCCATTGGTTTTAGGAAATAACTGAAAGCGGCTTGAATGCGTTCCGATACGTGATTCAAATCGACCGTTTCCTGACCAAAAAGGGTATTCAACTGCGAAATGAATTTTTTGGATGGATCTAAAAGCTGTTCAATGATTTCTGTTTGCTTTTTGGCCCAAACAGCGTGTTTGGATTTCTCTGAAATTTCTGATTTTTCGTTATAACTGAATTTATGATTGCGCCATTCCTGAGCCAAATCGTTCCAATCAAAGGTGTTTGTCAGATAGTTATGGATGAAATTTTTGGTTTCAAAATGCAAGGCATTCTCTAAAAACGAATCCGAAGCTTTGTTTAATGAGTAATCCATGACATCCTGATCGTTTGAAATGCCATTCATACGCAACGGAGATAGCAAAATAAGCCCTTCTAGTGAGCGCAAACGAGATAATGCCACATAAGCCTGTCCGGGTAGAAAAACTTGCGAAACATCAAGTGCTGCTTTATCAAAGGTTAGTCCCTGGCTTTTATGCACCGTAATCGCCCATGCTAATTTGATGGGATAGTGCACAAAAGTTCCCAAAACCTCTTCATCAATTTCTTTAGTGGTTTCGTCTACTTTGTATCGAATGTTTTGCCATTCATATCTTTCAACTTCTATAGTTTTATTTTCTTCCGGAAAATGAACCAGAATTTCTTTACTCGAAAGGGATTTGATAACGCCCATTTTTCCGTTGAAATAGTGTTTATCAAAGGATAAATCATTTTTTACAAACATGATTTGCGCGCCCACTTTTAACTGCAATTGTTGTTCCACGGGAAATATCTTATCCGGAAAATCTCCGGTAATCTCCGGTTTATAAACCACCAGCTTTCCCTCCAGATCTTGTAAAGCCTGCGCGTTCATCGTATCGGCTTTGTTGTTGTGCGTGGTTAATGTGATGTATCCTTTATTTGCTTTTAAATCGAAATCGGGTTTTACATATTGGTTTAAGGTTTGAATGTCCTGCTGTGAAATCTCATTGTTGCGCAGGTTATTCAAAACCGAAATAAATGTATCGTCAGTCTGGCGAAAAATCTTGGACAATTCAATGTATAAAGGCGGATTTTGTTGCACGACGTGCGAATGAAAAAAGAATTTTCCTTTGTAATAGGTTTTCAGCGTACGCCATTCTTCGTCCCGAATGACCGGCGGCAACTGCAACAAATCACCAATATATAAGACTTGAACACCTCCAAAAGCAGTGTTGCGCTTGCGTACTGTTTGCATCATATAATCCATCGCATCCAGCAAATCCGCACGAAGCATACTGACTTCATCGATAATCAATAATTCCATATTGCGAATCACCGATTTCTTCAAACCACTCATTTTGAAATGCCTGCGCAAGGTAGCTTTGGTTTCAAATTTAGTACTTTCGGAAAATTGAGGTGATGAATTATCTGGAATAAATCCTCCAAACGGCAACTGAAACATGGAGTGAATCGTAACGCCTCCTGCATTTAACGCGGCAATTCCTGTTGGCGCCACCACAACGGTATTTTTGTGCGTGGTTTGGATAATTTCCCGTAAAAGTGTGGTTTTTCCCGTTCCTGCTTTACCGGTCAGGAAAATGGATCGATGAGTTTGATTGATGAATCGTATTGTATAAGCGGCGGCTTCTGAAATGGTTTGCATTAGGCGTGTATATATAAAGCTAAAGTATTGAAAATTAAAAACACTATTGGAATAATTGGAAAATATTTACGATTATAATTCGACTGTTTTTTAGCCCGGATAGCAGCGAAAATCCTCGAAATTTAGAAAAAACACTTGCTACACGAGAGATTACTTCACTATACTTTTATTTCAATTGGAGTTCAGTGAACTACGTTTATAGCGGATAACCGGGTATGGCTTCAAAAAAAAAGCCTTCAATCTAACTATAGACGAAGGCAATCTTTTGAATTAATAGTAAAAATTTATTTTTTAGCCGCTGCTGTTTCTTCCGTTTTTGCAGGAGCTTTATATTTATCGTTCAAGGCTTTGATAATTTCTTTTGTGATATCAAATTTATCTTCTGCGTATAAAATTGAGGCAGCGTCACCGGTTCCATAGATGTAGGCATATCCTTTTTCCTTACCGTAGGATTTAATAAATTTTTTCACACCACTCACCAGAGAATCCATTTCTTTTCCGCTTTCTTGCTGCAATTCCTGAGACAACGCTTGTTGTGCGTAGCTCAATTGTTGTTCTTTTTTTTGCAGTTCAGCTCCTTTTTGTTGTGCCCAAGCCTGCCCGTTAGCTTGTGCCTGAGCTTGGAAACCTGCTGCTTCTTGCTTGAATCGATTAATTTCAGCCTCTAGCTGTCTTCCTTTTTCTTCTGCTTTTGTCTTGTATTTTGCTTCAAGATCTTTGGCCTCTGTATATTCCTTCATTAATTCAGAAGTATCTACGTAAGCAGTTTTCACTTCCTTAACTTCTGCTGGTTTGTTACAAGCAACAATTGAAATTGATAATGCGATAATTACTAATGCTTTTTTACTCATGTTTTTAATATTTATTTTTTGGTATTGCGTTGCCAGTTCGCTAACGCTCGTGTCGTGAATCTTTGATTTCATTTTGATGAATTTCTAGTTTTGAGTATTGGTGACAAAAATATAAAAAAATAGATAGTATTGACATAAAGTTTGAAAAATGCTACTTTTTTATGATATAAGATTTTATTATTGTGATTCACAAATGCATAATCTATGACTATTAAAACCGAGCTTCATATCTTCTAAATAAACGAATTAGTTTAAAAATCCGATAATCACCTTCGATTTCATTAAAAAACACGCTTAAATACACTTAAAATGATTTTTAGGTGTTTTTTAGGATGTAAATGTGTGAGGAATACTCAGAATTCTTCTTCGCTTCCCAATTTGATTGCAATCCAACAAAAAAGGCTTTTATATAATTCATTTTTCCGGTTTTGTATTTTTCCGAAAGCAAAGCAACATAAAACGAATCAAATTTCATGGGAAGCACTTGTACCAATTTCATTTCTTCTTTCTCGAAAAGCATTTTTATAGCCGTTTTAGAAAAATGCCAAAAATGAATTGGCACATCATAAGCGGCCCAAAACGTTCCGTAATGTTTTGCATCGAAGGATTTAAAATTTGGAACAGCAATAATTAAAGTTCCATTAGGTTTTAATAATCGTTTAAGTTCTTTGATTTGGTTTTCCAAATTAGGAACGTGCTCCAAAACATGCCACATCGAAATGACTTCAAAAGAATGATTGTCTAACTCACTGGTTTCGCCAACAAATGAAACGCCTTTCTTTTTGGCAATTGCTTTTGCTTTTTCACTTGGCTCTACTCCTATGGTATGCCAACCGTTTTCTTTGGCAACATATAAAAAATCCCCTGTTCCGGCACCTATATCTAAAATACTCCCTTTGTTGGATTGCAATGAATTGATTAAATTCAGTTTGTTTTTTAGCGCGATGCTTTTTACAAAATGATACGTTTTTTCAAACAAGGATCGCTTACCGTCTGTATGGGAAATGTAATCCACACTTTCATAATACTTCCCTAAATTTTCTAAACTGGGTTGTGGAGACGTAATCAGCATATCTAATTTGGCGTCATGATACAAGTCAAAAACCTCCTGAGAAACAGAATAATCTTTAACGGTTAAAAAAGGCTGTTGGTTTGAAATGTTCATTAATTAATAGTCTTTTATATTTTTAATTTTAAACAAAACCCTGAAAACACATACGAATGCTTTCAGGGCTGAATTATTTATTTTTATGATTCTTTAATAATTCCAAGGCTTCACAGCGTAGTTTCACGTGGAACAAATTTTAGTGTTCCGTGTTCAGAGGCGGTATTCAGTATAAATCGACAATTAAACTGATCACTATAAACTGAATACTGATCACTTCCTAACGTCCCATATAAATCAACAACACCGAAACATCACTTGGTGACACACCGCTGATTCTTGATGCTTGCGAAATGGTAACAGGACGAATCTTGCTTAGTTTTTGTTTGGCCTCAATTGACATGGACTTAATTTTATCATAATCAAAATTTTCAGGGATTTTAACATCTTCTAAACGAAGTAACTTATCAGCATTATTTCTTTCTTTTTCTATGTAACCAGAATATTTCACTTGGATTTCGGCTTGTTCTAAAATTTCTTGATCCACATCATTGGCGGCAACATAAGCTACTACTTTCTCGAATTTCATCATGTCCTCTAAATCAATTTGCGGACGTGAAAACACTTTGAACATCTTATCCCCTTGCGAAATCAGCGCCGTCTCTTTTGCTTCTAAAACAGGATTTGCTTCCGCAATCGAAACACTCGTTTCTTTGAAGAAAGCCACCATTTTTTCGGATTCATTTAGTTTGTGTTCCATTCTGCGCAAACGTGCTTCTGAGGCCAAACCTATTTCATGTGACATGGGAGTTAATCTAAAATCGGCATTGTCCTGACGCAACAGCGTTCTATATTCTGCTCGAGACGTAAACATTCTGTATGGTTCTTCAGTTCCTTTCGTAATTAAATCATCAATTAAAACTCCGATATAGGCTTCGTCTCTTTTTAAAATTAAGGGTGCTTTTTCATGCACTTTCAAATGCGCATTTATTCCGGCCATCAGTCCTTGAGAAGCTGCTTCTTCATATCCTGTAGTTCCGTTTATTTGACCAGCGAAATACAATCCTTCAATAAGTTTTGTTTCCAAAGTATGCTTCAATTGTGTCGGCGGGAAATAATCATATTCAATTGCATATCCCGGACGAAAGAATTTTACTTTTTCAAATCCTACAACAGAACTCAATGCCTTGAATTGAATATCCTCAGGAAGCGACGTTGAAAATCCATTCACATAAACTTCACAAGTATTCCATCCTTCTGGTTCTACAAACAGTTGATGTCTTTCTTTATCCGCAAAACGATTAATTTTATCTTCAATCGACGGACAATATCTTGGCCCAAGACTTTTTATTCTACCGTTAAACATTGGCGAACGATCAAACCCTTCTCTCAAGATATCGTGAACTTCAAGAGAGGTATAGGTCATATGACACGATTTTTGATGAATCAACGGTGAGGTCACATCTGAATAGGAAAATTTATCCGGCTTCGCATCTCCTTTTTCTTCATTCATTTTTGAATAATCTAAAGATCGTCCATCAACTCTTGGAGGCGTTCCTGTTTTCATTCGTCCTGATTGAAACCCAGCAGCAACTAAATCTTCAGTAATTCCATGTGCAGCACTCTCGCCTGCTCTTCCACCACCAAATTGTTTTTCGCCAATATGAATCAATCCATTCAGGAAAGTTCCATTAGTCAACACAACCGACTTAGACCGAATCTCTACTCCTAGCGAAGTTCGGATTCCTTTTATTTTTCCGTTTTCAATAATCAAACCTTTCACCATTTCCTGATAAAAGTCAAGATTTGGAGTTCCTTCAAGCATCATTCTCCACTCCTCGGCAAAACGCATTCGATCACTTTGAACACGCGGAGACCACATTGCAGGGCCTTTGGATTTGTTTAGCATCTTGAACTGGATTGCAGTTCTATCCGAAACAATTCCAGAGTACCCCCCAAGCGCATCAATCTCGCGTACAATTTGTCCTTTAGCAATTCCACCCATTGCTGGGTTGCATGACATTTGGGCAATATTCTGCAAACTCATTGTTACCAGTAAGGTTTTAGAACCAAGATTTGCAGCAGCGGCAGCAGCCTCAGAACCGGCATGTCCTGCGCCCACAACTATCACATCATATTCATTTAAAAACATCATCTTTTATAATTTAATCCGTATTAAGGATTGTGATTTTGAAATCTATTTTATTGTTCCACGTGAAACATTACATACTCAATTTTCAAATCTAAACTAAATGTTCCACGTGAAACACTTTAGATTAAAATAAAGAAAACACTATTATTTGACCTAAAACATAGCGATTTTTTCATCTTCTTTACTACGCATTAAAAGCTCCTCCGACTCTCCTTTGTCTTTGTAGCCACAGTAATGTAAAATTCCGTGAACTAAAACGCGTTTTAATTCTTGCTCAAAAGAGACATTGAAATCAGCGGCATTGTCTTTCACTCTTTCGACAGAAACAAAAATGTCACCGTGTAACTCATTACCCATAGAATAATCAAAACTAATTATATCTGTTAGCGTATCATGATTCAAATATTCTACATTGATTTTATGTAGATACTCATCATCACAAAAGATGTAATTAATCTCTCCTTCTTTCTTGTTTTCTGAAGTAATAACATTTTCCAACCAAGCTACAACAGCTTCTTCGTTGTCTAAATTAAAGTCGGTTTCGTAATTAAAATTGATCATTTTTTATTAAAATATTCTTGAACTTTTTGATTAAAATTCGAGCGTAAAGGTAAGGATTGTCTATTTAATATTTCTATGCTATTCAAATAATCTAATAAAGCTGCCGGAAGCACATTAGATGGGTTTTTAAACTCCTTTTTATTGGTTTCAGATTGGCGTTTGTTTTCTTCACCTTGTTGCTGAATAGCGGAATTTAATTTCAACAATTCCTGTTTCACATTCAATATCTTTTGAAGCGTTTCGTTCTTAAAACCTTTGTTTAATAATTGCTTTTCAATTTGCTTCATTTGTTCCAAAGCGCTTTGTCCATTACCAACCAATCCTTGTTTATTTAATTCGTTTTGCAATGCTTCCCTTAATTGCTTTTGTTCTTTGTAAATTTCCATTATAGCTTGTGCATCACCTTCTCCGCCCTCACCCTTTTGTTCCGGTTTTCCTTGATTTCCTTGTTTACCATTTTGCCCTTTTGGACCGTCCCCATACTTATCTCCTTTCTTAATTCCGTCTTTCATTTTCTCGCCAAGACCTTCTTGTTTTTTAATAATATCCGGCAATTGCATTCCTTGTCCTTGACCTGGCTTCGGTTTCCAAGAACCCATTCCTGACATTTGCATTTGCATATTGTAAAGCATGTCACTGAGAAAATCTGCTAGTTTGTTAGCCGATGAAATCGAATATTGTTGGTGAGACAAGCCTTTTGGAACTTGAGCGTCGGTTAAACTGGATAACGATTTGTCGACGTTGTAAACTACATTACCAATTTCTTTGGTAATATCCTCCGCAATTTTAGGATTACGCAAGGACATCGCAAATAAACTATCGTCAACATGCTTGAACTGTTGCTTTAAATCCTGTTGAAGTTTTATGTTTTTATTGAACGCTGGAGACCCTGATTTATGCCTTTTGAACTGATTCATCAAATCTTCCTGTGACAAAGAAAAAGCTAATAAATTGTCTGCGATTTGTCGCAACATGACAACATCTTCCTGCAACTGTTCCATATCTCCTTTATCCAAAGTTTGCGCCATTTTTTGCGCCATCTCTTTCATCTTTTTTGAAGCACTTTTTTGGTTTGGTTTAGCTTTATCCTTTTTATCTTTATTCAATTCCTCAGAAGCTTTCTTTAAATCATCATCAATACTTTTTTCTTTAGCATCATCTTTTGGTAAATCCAATGGTGATTTTAATTCCTTATTTTCTTTTTCCAAATCATTTAAATCTAATTGAATTTTATCAAACTCCGCATTAATATCTTCCTGTTTATCCAGTTTATTTTCATTTTCATCATCAGATAATTTGTCTAGTTTTTTAGAAAGCTTGTCCAGTTTTTCACCTAACTGTTCCGCTTTCTTTTCAACATAAAATCTCTTAGTCAACTCTACCAACTGTTCTAAATTCTTAGTCTGGTTTTTACTGTTTTGTTTAAAATTATCCAACTTGGTCAACAACTCTTCATTCTGGATTTTATCGTTAAGTTCTTTCAACTCATCTAAAAGCTTTTGGTTTTTTTCCAATTCTTTTTCCGATTTGTCCATTCGGTTTTGAAGCACTTCTTTTAATTCATCTTTTTTATCCGTTTTGAATTGCTCCAAATTGTCATTCATTTTTTTTGTAAATTCTTTCATCATCTCATCCTGTTTCATTTGACGCTTGATAAAATCATTTACTTTTTGCTGATCTTTGAAATCCAAATTTTCTTTCTCTTTTCCGGTTTTTTGAAACTTTTCTATATCGGCCATTTGCTTGTCCTGGTTTTTTAAAGACTTCTCTAAACTGTTAATGTTGTCGTTTTGCTGCTGCAAAATTTGATCTTCCTTTTCTTCATCTGTGGAAACACGATTAGAGAAAACCGAAGACTTCGTACTTTTAAAATTGTGAATCGCATCATTATCAAAAACTTCAAAATAATACTCATAAGAAACCCCTTGCTCCACCGGAAGATTACTTGGAAACGAAAACACGAATTGGTCAAAAGAACTTTTCTTAATAGCAATTGTTCCACGTTTTGCGGTTTGTGGTTTCTCTATTTCGTAATAAACAATCTGAAGTCTAGACAAACCATAATCATCCGTGATTTGGCCTAAAACATAGTTCTTAGCAATCTTCAAACTGTCCGGTGTATTGTTCACATTGATCGTTGGGAACTGATCTTTGATAACCATAAGCTGATAATTGAGTTTTTCGTGGTTTTTTACCTTATCATTTGAAGTAAATATTTGATAATCTGTATTTTGAAGTATATTTTTAGATAAAATAAAGGAGTTTTCTGTTTTCGAAAAAGAAGATTTGGAAATTCCGCTCATCCACGCAATATTTTGGGTCGCTTGAGTTTCTATTTTCCAAGTTACACGCGTTCCTTCAGGAAAAACAGCATTTCCAGTTCCATTTATAGTTTCTGCTTTTTTATTCAAATATGAAGGAAAGTTCAATTGCATTTCGAAATTAGCAATCAAAGGAACGGTTATCACTTTCAATTCATAATCCGGAGAAGAAATAGCATTTCCCTCCACGTGAAACAAAATATTTCCTGAAGGCTTTGCCATCTTAAATTGAAATTCTCCAGCTTTCAATGATTCCATGAAATAACTTTCATCGCCAATGAAAATCATTGCATTCTCCGGAGCTATCTTTCCTTCGGTTTTAATGCGAAGGATAAAATCCTTTCCTTGTTCGGTTTGTAAATTCGAATTTAAAACAACGAATTTAAAAGGAGCCGGTGGTAAAAAATCCGAATTGAAATGCACTACTCTATTCAAACTTTGAGAAATCATGCTGCTGTTTCCAGAAAAATAAAAGAAAGCAAATAACAAAATTGGAATTAAAGCAAAAGGAAAATATTTCCTGTTAACATTATAATTTATGGCGTTCCCAAAAGGGATTGGTTGCAATGCATTGGCTTTTTGTTCAATCGAAGCAGCTAACAACTCCGATTTACTTTGATGAATATCCGAATCTGCCAATTGCAGGAAATTAGTCAACTTATCACTCACTTCCGTAAAATGATTTCCAATAATTTCCGAAGCCTGATTGTAATCGATTCCTTTTTGAAGTTTGAATAATTTAAAAATGGGAAACAAAATAAAACGGAACAGCAAATAGACTTCTACTCCAATGAAAGTCCAAAATAAAATGGTTCTTCCTATTGGCTTGAGCCAAAGAAAATATTCGACAAAAAGCGTAAAAAGGAAATACAACAATCCTAAACCGACAAAGAAAATAGTTCCCCGTATCAATTCGTTGGTATAAAACTTCCTGATGAAAGCTTCTAATTTTAGATAAATAAATTGCTGAGTTTCCAAAATTTATGCTTTGTTTGTTGTAACCAATAAAAGTAATAATTTATATGCTGGCAATTATCCAAATTCCAAAATATCTGAATCAAAGATTGAAGTCTCTTGGCAAACAGAATCAACGTTTTTACCGCTAATCCGCTAATTTTTATAAAAAAATCTATATTAAATAAACCACTTGATGTAGAATTGCACTAATTAACATCCTAAAATACAAAATTTAGTTTTTCTAAAAATAAATTTGCGGATTTGCGGTTCTTTTAAAAACTGATGTGTTTGCCTACTTGAATTTGTATCTTTGCAAAAAAAATACAGCAATGTCTAGACAAGTTCGGGTGCGTTTTGCACCAAGTCCAACGGGACCTTTACATATTGGCGGAGTTCGTACCGCATTATTCAATTATTTGTTTGCCAAAAAAAACAATGGTGTCTTCTTCCTGAGAATTGAAGATACGGACCAAAATCGTTTTGTTCCCGGAGCCGAAGAATATATCATGGAAGCGCTAGAATGGTTAGGAATTGCACCCGATGAGACTATTGGTAAAAACGAAAAATTTGGTCCATACCGTCAAAGCGAAAGAAAAGAATTGTACCAACAATATGCTGCTGAATTAATCAATTCTGAAAATGCGTATTATGCTTTTGATACAGCCGAAGCATTGGATTCAGCAAGAAAATTAGAAGAAGATCAAGGGAAAACTTTTATTTACAATCATACTAACAGAGAGAAACTAGATACCTCCTTAGTGATTTCTGCAGATGAAACTGCTAAAAGAATTGCTGATGGAGAACATTATGTCATCCGTTTTAAAACTCCAGTGAATGAAACCTTGCATCTGAATGACATAATTCGTGGCGATGTGAAATTTGAAACGAATCTTTTAGACGATAAAGTATTGTTCAAAAGCGACGGAATGCCAACGTACCATTTGGCTAATATTGTGGATGATCATTTAATGGAAACATCACATGTAATTCGCGGTGAAGAATGGTTACCATCAATGCCTTTGCACGTTTTGTTGTACAGAGCATTTGGTTGGGAAGCACCGGAATTTGCACATTTACCATTGATTATGAAACCTGTTGGGAACGGAAAATTATCCAAGCGTGACGGTGATAAAATGGGATTTCCTGTATTTCCATTAGATTGGAAAACTACAGAAGGCATTTCATCTGGTTACAGAGAAAAAGGATTTTTCCCGGAAGCCGTAATCAACTTTTTAGCATTATTAGGTTGGAACGATGGAACAGATAAAGAATTATTCTCGCTGGAAGAATTAGTGGAAGCATTTCACTTGAACAGAGTTCATAAAGCTGGAGCTAAATTTGATCCAGAAAAAAACAAATGGTTCAATCACCAGTATTTAATCAAGCAGGAAGATGCAACTTTGGCGAAAGCCTATACTCCTATTTTAGCTGAAAAAGGTTTCTCGACTTCACTCGAAATGACAAAGTTGACCAAAATAGTTTCTTTAATCAAAGAACGTGCGGATTTCGTTTCAGAATTTTGGGAAATGAGCGATTTCTTTTTTGTGGCTCCAACAGCCTATGATGAAAAAGCAAGCAAAAATTGGAAAGCAGAAACTCCGGCATTGATGCAAGAATTAATTTCTGTTATAGAAGAAATCACCGATTTCACTTCGATGAACACAGAAACAATTGTCAAAGATTGGATGACAAAAAATGAAATTGGAATGGGAAAAGTAATGCAACCGTTTCGATTGAGCTTGGTTGGCGCACTGAAAGGTCCTCACCTATTTGATATCGTTGAAGTAATAGGAAAAGACGAAACGATTAACAGAATTCAAAAAGCAATTGCTACTCTTTAAAACTAATAAAGCTTCTAGTCTCTTGTAGGCTAGAAGCTTTATATTTTATACAATTCACAAGTAAAATTTTACAAATAAATTATCATATTTCCGTTTAGTATTCCAGGATTTCCTTTGAAGTTGACTCCTAAATTCTTGTTGTTCCATTTTTAAAGCATATTATTGACTCCATATTGATAGGAAACATTAGCTCTAAAATGACGAACGCCAAAAGTGATTCTAACAGTTGGATAACAATTAAAATTTGAAATTTCCCTAATATCTTTAGCTAATAAAGTTATTCCGCAAATAACATTGTTTTTCTCCGTGTTATTTGTATTTAATTTTCTATTTACCGTGTAACACGGGTCCAAACTCAATACTCAAATGATTTTCAATAAGCCTGTAACACATTTGTAAAGACACTTGAGCTGATGCTAATTTATAATTTACATCTTCATTAACTGAAGACAAACTGTTTGTTGCTACAGAAAAATTATTTTCGCTAAACTGAATTACATACACCATATCCCAATTATTATAAAAATTTCCTCGAATAGAAAATTCTGCATTCCAACCCAGTCCTTATTTAGTTTAAAATTATTTGTGTTAAAGGTAAATTGATTCTCTCCAAAAATAATACCTACTCTATTGGAATCCCGGTATTTGTATTGGGTAAAAGTGCTTATTGAAATAAAAACACAAGCTAAAGCAAACAAAATCTTTCTCATATTATTTAAAATTTACAAGAACAAACCTAAAGATTTTTTGTAAATTGTCGGATATTTATTTAACTAAAAAAAACATTATGAACATTCCATTAATAGTACTCTTAGTAGTTGGATTTTTTATTTTACTTTCCTCTTTTTTTACTGTCAAACAGCAAACAGCTGCAGTAGTAGAACGATTTGGAAGGTTTTTAAACATTAGACAATCAGGTTTACATCTAAAAATTCCTTTAATAGACCGAATTGCCGGTCGCGTTAATCTTAAAATACAGCAATTAGACGTTATAATTGAAACAAAAACCAAAGACAATGTTTTTGTGAAACTAAAAGTTTCGGTTCAATTTATGGTTATCAAAGAAACCGTTTATGATGCTTTTTATAAACTGGAATATCCACACGATCAAATAACATCTTATGTGTTTGATGTGGTTCGTGCCGAAGTTCCAAAGCTAAAACTGGATGATGTTTTTGAAAGAAAAGACGATATCGCCATTGCTGTAAAAAGAGAATTAAATGAAGCCATGACTACGTATGGTTATACGATTATCAATACATTGGTAACAGATATCGATCCGGATATTCAAGTGAAAAATGCGATGAACAGAATTAATGCAGCTGATAGAGAAAAAACTGTTGCGGGATTTGAAGCCGAAGCCTCCAGAATTAGAATTGTAGCTAAAGCCGAAGCAGAAGCAGAAAGTAAACGATTACAAGGACAAGGTATTGCGAACCAAAGAAGAGAAATTGCTAAAGGTTTAGTAGAGAGTGTAGATGTTTTGAACAGAGTTGGTATCAACTCCCAAGAAGCTTCAGCATTGATAGTGGTTACACAACATTATGATACGCTACAAGCGATTGGAGCAGATTCTAATTCTAATTTAATTTTATTACCCAATTCACCTCAAGCAGGAAGTGACATGCTGAATAACATGATTGCCTCTTTCAGCGCTTCCAATCAAGTGGGTGAAATGATGAAAAAAGGTAATAGAAAACCAAATCCTAAAAAAGAAAATAAAACGGATTATCAATTACCTGAAAAACCAGAAGCTCCGGAAACGGAAGAATAATTTAAATTCAAATCATAAAAAAAGAGGCTCATCAGCCTCTTTTTATTTTTTTTATCCACTTGATCACAAATGGTAATGCAATGGTCAATAGCGATCCGTACGAACCTGAAAATGCATTTAAGGATGATCCTATGACACCACTCACAATATTTGAGGGGGTTAAACTCTCTTTTGTTTTTTGAAAACCATACGCTAATTTTTGATAACTGATTTCTTTTTCAATCCTTAAAATTTCCAGTTCTCTTTCAATTTGAGCATAGGATGAATATTTTTTGGTTTCCATAAATTAGTCGTTAAAAACGATTTCTGAAAATTTCTCTAAAATAGGTCCTTCAATAATTCTATCTTTAATAGTAAATAAAAGCATTGTCAGTACAAGATAAATTCCACCAACTATTAAAAACCCATAGGCATAACTATCTAAAGCTATTCCAATAGCAAATGCTGCCGCAACAGAACAAAACAATAAAACCATACTAAAGCAAAGTAAAATCAAAGACATTTTTATGATCATTGTCGTTGATTTCATTGCAAGCTTAAAGCCTCTTAATTTATAATAAGCAGCGGTAGCTTCCAAATATTCTTTAGCCTGTTCTTGAATGTTTTCTGTGTTTTCTTTTAGTTCTTCAAAAGCCATGTACTTATTTTTAGATTTTAATACTAAATTAAATCAAAATTACTTTTGAAGTTTGGCGTTTTGAGATTTTAATTCCGCCAATTTTTCTTCTAAGAAAGAAATGACATCATCCGTCTTGTGACTCATATTAGACACTAGCTCCTCATAAGTTCCTTCCAGATCGTATTTAGCAAGCGAAAACTTATCTTTCAATTCTAAAGATACACTATCAAATCTGTTTTTTAATTCATTTTTAGCATCCTCAAAACCATCTTTAAATTTTTCTCTAGTTCTAGAGCCTTTATCCGGAGCGAATAAAATTCCTACTCCTGCACCTATAGCTACACCTGTTAAAAGAGCCAATACTGTATTTCCTGTATTATTCGACATGATTCTTACTTTTATACGTTCGTTTTATAAAGATACATATTTATAAACAACAACCCGTTAACAACTCGTTAAAGTGTAATTATACAAGACCAAAAGCAAATAAAAGCAAGCTCTTGTGTGTTTTTTTAAATTCTATAAAAGATGTTATTTATGCTATAAAAGACGTTTAAAATCAATATATGGATGTTGTTTCCGATTAGATAAAAATATTAAAAAAAGTATTTCTATAAAAAATTACTATACCAATCAAAAATCCTCTAAAAAGAGGATTTTTGATTGGTAAAATCTATTTTAGCAATATGTTCTTAAAATGTAAGATCATTTAATACCTGTAGCACTTTATCGTTTTTTTCATTATTTTTCATTTCTGAAAGTTGTGATTGAAAAAGACTAAAATTACCGCCGTCCTTTTGTAAGTTTTCGATAACTAAAATTCGAACCGCTGCCAATTGGCTTTTCAATGACATCGAATATAATTTTGTTAAAGACTCTTCGTCAATATCTTTTATATTAACCTTATCAGAATGCAGTAAAATCAAATTAGAAAACAATAACGAGTTATTATCATTCTTAATATTTTTGACAATAGTCTGAATAATTAAACTGTAATTATCTATACTTTTTATATTAGTCACAATGTTGTTTAAAATCAAATTGGCATTGTTTTCATCCTTTTCTTTTACATATTTATTGATTTCTTTTTGCGTGTTCATCAATAAATTTTCTTCTTTTTTGCCCTTTTCTTCCCAAGCATCTTTTAATCCAACGGTTTTATTAAAAACAATTTTGCCTTCAGTTGAATCTTTATCCACATTGAAGTAACCCAATCGTTGAAACTGAAATTTATCTCCGGATTGTACCGTTGCCAAACTTGGTTCTACAAATCCTTTTACAATTTGTAACGAACCAGGATTCATAAATTCCAAGAAATTTTTCTCTTTGTGGCTGTCTGGCGCTTCATCGATAAACAAGCGATCGTAGAGCCGAACTTCCGTCTCTAGAGCGTGTTGTATAGAAACCCAATGCAGGGTTCCGGCCACTTTTCGTTGACTGGCTTCGCTCCCGCTCCCGCTCCTGCTGTCTTCATCATACGTTACATGAATTTCAGTAATATTACCCGCAGCATCTTTTACAACACGCTCTCCTTTAATAATATAGGCGTTTTTAAGACGTACTTCTCTGCCTAAACTCAATCGGAAAAATTTGGCAGGAGCCTCTTCTAGAAAGTCTTCTTTTTCAATAAATAATTCTCTTGAAAAAGGAACTTTCCTAAATCCTGCACTTTCATCTTCCTGATTGTTTTCGGCTTCAAGCCATTCTTCTTTGTCATCCGGATAATTTGTGATGACTAATTTTATAGGATCTAAAACCGCCATAACTCTTGGAGCCGTTTTATTCAAATCTTCACGCAGGCAAAATTCCAAAAGTGAAAAATCAATTATATTTTCTCTTTTGGCAACACCAATACTATCACAAAACTTACGAATAGAAGCTGCGGTATATCCTCTTCTTCGCAATCCTGAAATTGTTGGCATTCTAGGATCATCCCAACCGTTTACAATATTTTCCTGTACTAATTGCAACAGTTTTCGTTTGCTCATTACCGTGTAGTTCAAGTTCAAACGGGCAAATTCATATTGTTGTGGTCGTACTTTTGAATCATCATAAATTTGGGCTAAAAACCAGTTGTATAGTTCTCGGTGCATTACAAATTCAAGCGTACAAATAGAATGCGAAATTTGCTCGATATAATCGCTTTCTCCGTGTGCATAATCATACATTGGATAAATATTCCATTGATTGCCTGTCCTGTGATGGTGACGGTGTAAAATACGATACATCAATGGATCACGCATCAACATATTAGTAGATGCCATATCAATTTTCGCACGTAAAACATGACTTCCTTCCGTAAAATCTCCATTTTTCATTCCTTCAAATAAAATGAGATTTTCTTCTATAGTACGGTTTCTGAAAGGCCCATCTACACCTGCTTGTGTTGGCGTTCCTTTTTGCAATGCCATCTTTTCCGAGGATTGGCTGTCTATATATGCTTTTCCCTTTTTAATCATCAAAATTGCCCAGTCATACAATTGCTGAAAATAATCAGAAGAATACAATTCCTCGGTCCAGTTAAATCCCAACCATTTTAAATCTTCTTTGATGGCGTCTACATATTCCTGCTCTTCTTTAGCAGGATTGGTATCATCAAAACGCAAGTTAACCGGTGCATTGTACTTTAATCCTAAACCAAAATTCAAGCAAATTGATTTAGCATGACCAATATGTAAATAGCCATTAGGCTCCGGCGGAAAACGAAAACGTAATTTATCTTTAGGAAAACCGTTAGATAAACTGTCTTCAATGATTTGTTCTATAAAATGGAGCGATTTTTCTTCAGTTGACATTTTTTTGTTTTATTTTAGCAAAGATAAAAAAAGTTTGAGGTTAAAGGTTTAAAGTTTCCATAGAAACCTTTGAAAAATTAGCGATTCCTCTTTACATTATACGCTTTACACACAAAAATAAAATAATGGGAATTATAAAACTTAAAAATATCCGCACCTACTCCTACCACGGTTGCTTGATCGAGGAAGGAAAAATTGGGTCAGACTATATTGTAAATTTAGAAGTTAAGACTGATTTGAGAAAATCCAGTGTCACAGATGATTTGAAAGACACGGTGGATTATGTGCTCTTAAATCATATCGTTGTAGAAGAAATGGCGATTCGTTCAGACTTATTAGAACATGTGGCACACCGAATCTTAACGCGAATCTTTGAAAAAATTCCGGAAATTTCCAGAATTATTGTGGCGGTTTCTAAACTAAACCCCCCTATTGGTGGTGATGTTGAAGCAGTTACTATTGAATTGGAAGAATATAGAAGCTAAATTAAAAATATTTTTTAAAACTTTTAAACTTTAAACTTTTAAACTTTAAACTTTTTGAGTACTTTTGCCGTCCATTCAACAGGGCGTCGTGGCCGAGTGGCTAGGCTGGGCTCTGCAAAAGCTCCTACTCCGGTTCGAATCCGGACGATGCCTCTAAAACCTTCAAAGCAATTTGGAGGTTTTTTTTATGTCTAATTTTTAGGAAAAATTAAATAAATATAGGGTTCGAATCCGTCCTGAAGCTTCGAGAAATGCCTCTAAAACCTTCAAAGCAATTTGGAGGTTTTTTTTATGTCTAATTTTTAGGAAAAATTAAATAAATATAGGGT